>JBHELA010000184.1:0-11704 GCA_041859005.1 Ignavibacteria bacterium | reverse complement strand
CTTTGCGGTTGGTTTTATTTTATTGTTCTCTTTAACTTTCTATGATTTCAATTTTTCTTTCCATTCTTTTTATATGACCAGAATCCAGGTCTTTCATATTTTTCTTAAGTTCTTTCATGTTTTCTTTTAACTGCTGCATTGAGTCTTTAAATTCTTTCATATCAAATTTAAATTCTTTCATGTTATCTTCAAGTTCTTTCATTGATTCTTTTACAGATTCCTGAATTTCATCTACATCAACCTCTACTTCAAAATCTTCTGCGTCAATTTCCGGTACATTCTTCAAAAAATCTTCACTTTTTAACTGTTCATTCAACTTGCTCAGAGATTCATTCAGTTTCGACATTGATTTATCAATATATTCATTCAAAGAATCCAGATTCACAATATTTACTTTAATTTTAATCCTTCCTGAATCTAAAGCTTCGAAATCTGGATCAAATCCGGCATATTGGATGTATTCATCAGGTAAAACCCTTACATTCTCTAATTCTTTAAGTCTTTCGAGCTTTTCTAAGTGCCTATTCGTCAGGAATGCACTCGCTCCTTCGTTACTTAATCTTACAAGTAAAGATAAATCAGGAAGCTGTGCGTATTCAGCTTCTTCAAGTATTGCAGGAATCTCCTCAGGATTGTAAGTGTTTTTATTTTCTTCTGTTACAACCAATGTCTTGGTTTTGTCATTTTCTGATGTGAAATCGGAATTAGCCTTTTCCGGTAAAATAACACTCTTCACAGTTTCGTATGCAAGCTGGGGTATCCTTCTAATTGTTTCCGATTCTCCAAATGCATAGTAAATAAATCCTGCTACGAGAGCTATTATTAAAGATGATACAAATCTGTCTTTCTGTTTCATGACCGAAATATTTAATTTTCTAAATTCTCCCTTTTCTTACAAATACGATACAGATTCAATATAGTTACAATAATTCTACAAATTTTTCCTGAAGAATCTATTAAGATAAACTATATAATTAATATCTGTAAAAACAAAAATAATCATTTATCAATTGAAATAAATTCTATTAAACGTTAATTTAAAATAACAATATTATCTGATATAATAAATAAAATCTTGAACCTCATTTATTACATAAAGAATTCATTTGAACAGTTCCGAAAAGTACTGCGAATACTTTTGATGGTTCTTATTTCAGTTGTTATTGGTGTTGGGGGTTATATTATTCTTGAGGATTACACTCTTATTGAAGCGTTTTATATGACGATGATAACTATTACTACTGCCGGATATCTTGAAGTACACCCTCTATCTGATGCAGGAAGAATTTTTACATCGTTTTATCTGGTAACAAATATTGGCATCTTCTTCTATGGAGCTACAACAATAGTAGGGCTTGTAATAGAGGGAGAATTTAAAAATTTCTATAAGAATTTTAACGTGAAAAAGAAAATTTCAGAGCTGAAAGATCACGTAATCGTCTGCGGTTACGGTCGGAACGGCAAACAGGTTTGTATGGAACTAAAAGACGATAATCACCCCTATATGATTATAGAAAAGAGACAAGACATTATTGAAGAATTGAAGCTTGATGAAAACAACCTCTTCATCGATGGCGATGCTACCGAAGAAGATACGCTTATTGACGCAGGTATAAGAAATGCGAAAGCAATTATCACCACCCTTCCGGAAGATCCCGATAATGTATATGTGGTTCTTTCAGCAAGAGAATTAAATTCTTCAATAACAATCATTAGCCGTGCCTCTAATGAATCATCGGTAAATAAGCTTAAGCGAGCAGGTGCAAATAATGTTATAATGCCGGAAAAGATAGGCGGAGCTCACATGGCAGCTCTTGTTATGAAACCTGATATTATGGAGTTTATTGCTGAACTGACAGGGCAAAGTTCCGATATTTCACTTACCTTTGAGGAGCTTTCGCTTAAAGATATTTCATCAGAATATGTTGGCGGTACAATAAGGGATCTTGATATCAGGAATAAAACAGGTGCAAATATTATAGGACTTCGTATGCCGGACGGAGAATTTATTATAAATCCTCTACCGGAAACAAAACTTAATAAAAATACAAAACTCATTGCTCTCGGCGACAGCAAGCAAATCACTGAAATGCAAAAACTAATATCTGAACTGAAATAATTGTTTTAAAAAGCTGCCATATCTTCGCATGCCTTTAGTATCCAGCTATCCTGAGGCAGTGCTTCTTTTTCAAGTACAGGATGAAAAGGCACATGGACATCGAGCCCTGCTACCCTCATTACAGGTGCATCAAGAAACTCAAAACAGTTTTCAGATATCAAAGAAGCAATCTCTCCTCCGAAACCCATAAACTTAGAATCTTCATGGAATACAATTACCTTGCCTGTTTTCTTTACAGAATTAAATATTGCCTCCGTGTCAAGAGGTACTATTGTCCTTAAATCAACAACCTCTACACTTACTCCTTTCTTTTCCATCTCTTTTGATGCACGTATTGCTTTCTCAACCATTGCTCCATAAGTTATAATTGTAATATCATTGCCTTCCCTTTTCACTGCTGCTTTTCCAAACGGCAGATAATAATCTGCATCCGGTTCGGGTGACTTTGCGAATCCCTGTCTGTATAAATACTTGTGCTCGAGGAATAGTACCGGATCATTAAGCTGACAAGCAGTTTTCAGAAGTCCTTTTGCATCCGCTGCATTTGAAGGATAAGCGATGTACATTCCGTGGCATTTTGCAAATAAGGCTTCAATATTCTGTGAATGATAATGCCCGCCACCTATATACCCTCCGCATGCAGTCCTTATAACCAAAGGACATGAAAAAGTATTGTTTGACCTGTACCTGTACATTACAAGCTCTTCCCTTATCTGCATCATTGCCGGAAATATATAATCTGCAAATTGTATTTCTACGACAGGTTTTACTCCTGTAATTGATGCACCGATTGCTGTTCCAATTATTGATGCTTCAGCGAGAGGTGAATTAAATACTCTTTCTGACCCATACTTCGTGGACAATCCTTTCGTTGCCGTAAACACTCCCCCTTTGCCGTCTGCAATATCCTCACCGTATATTATCATATTAGGATTCTTTTCCATCTCTTCGTGAAGAGCATGATTTACTGCATCTACCATAACAACAGGCTCGCCTGTATTGCCCTCTTTCTCATACTCAATCACTGTCTGTTCTTCAGGCGGACAATATAAAAAGTCCATTACAGTTTTTGCATCAGGAGCAGGTTGTTTAATCACTTCATCAGCTATCCTCATCACCTCATCATGTATCTGTTTTTTCATTTCTTTTATTTTCTCTTCATCGAGAATACTCTTTTCGATAAGGAGTTTCTCAAGTTTTAATAACGGGTCCTGTTTTAAATCTTCATCAAGTGATTCCTTACTTCTGTATTTTTCCTGTGCATCTGATGCTGAGTGCGAACGCAGTCTTACAACGTCTGCATAGATCAATGAAGGTCCCTGTCCTTCTCTTGCGAGTCTTACTGCTTCTTTTGCCGTACCGTAGCTTTCAAGAAAATCAGTACCATCTATATGAAATTTGTTCAGGCCTTCAAAACCAGAACATGCCTTAAAAATTGAACCTCCAGCGGACTGATCTTCTACCGGCACAGAAATCGCAAACTTGTTGTTCTGTATTAAAAAGATTACAGGCAGTTTCTTTCTGGTAGCCCAGTTAACCGCTTCAAAATATTCGCCCTGTGATGTAGAACCCTCTCCTCCTGATACATATACTACTTCATCAGTATTCCTGAGAAATGAGCTTAGTGCTGAACCAACTGCCTGCAAATACTGTGAACCGGTCGGTGATGATGCAGTTGGCATTCTTAATTTCTTGCTTCCAAGATGAGTCGGCATCTGCCTTCCACCAGTAAAAGAATCCGTAATCTTACCAAGTCTGTGTTGCAGTATCTCTTCAACAGTAAGTCCGAGAGTCAGACCCAGTGCATCATCCCTGTAATAAGTGTAAAACCAGTCTTTACCGGGTTTCATTGCCATGGCAGTCGCAACTTGAACGGCTTCATGACCGGAACCCGAAATAAGAAACGTTGCTTTCCCCTGTTTAATCAGTGTTTCAGTCCTGTCATCCATAAGCCTCGTCATCAATATATGCCTATATGCATCCAGCATTTGTGTTTCGGATAAGCCGAAGAAATTTTCTTTATCCTTTAAAAATCTATCGCTCTGTTTTTTTGCCATTATAATTATATTTTATCGTTTTATTTCATACACCAAACAGTCTTTGCTGGCTGCTTAGTCAAACTATGTGCAAAGCCTCGTCTTTGTATGAGTGCTATTTTCACTGTTAAATGTATAGAATAAATCGGGTATTAATAATATTTTAACATATTAAAATCAGAAATAATTTCTTTGAAAACAATAACATATAAAATACCACTTTTCACTGTTCTGTTGCTTTCAATGTTAGCAATTTGCTGCAGGAAAGCTGATATTAACTCCGTCTCTTTGTTCAGGCTTAATTTCCCACTCGGACTCGAAACGCTCGAACCTGTTATGTCTAACTCCCCTCAGACTATCTGGGTTCTTATGAATGTTATGGAAGGACTTGTATCGTACAATAAACAAAATCAGATTGTACCTCAGATTGCCAAAGAATGGAAGATTTCTGATGACGGACTCTTATATACATTTGCACTGAATACTAACATTAAATTTCACAACGACCCTTGTTTTCCTGACAGCAAAGGCAGGCATGTAACTGCACAGGATTTTAAATACTGCCTTGAACGCGTTAATGACCCAACAACTAAAACGCGCGGACTCTGGGTTTTCCGTGATAAGATAAAAGGGGCAAATGAATATTACGAATACAAAGCAAAGAAATCCGATAAAGCTGTAAATGAAATTTCGGGTATAAAAGCACAAAACGATTCAACCCTAATTATTGAACTAACAGATCCTTTTGCACCTTTTCTTTCGCTGCTAACTATGAGCTATGCATTGGTTTATCCTAAAGAAGCTGTTGAATACTATGATCAAAATTTCTCCCAACATCCTGTGGGTACAGGACCTTTTATGTTTCTAAATTGGCAGCTCGATAAGCAGCTTTCGCTCATAAAAAATCCTGATTATCATGAAAAAGACTCTGCGGGTAATAATTTGCCGTATCTTAACAACGTTGAAATTACTTTTACTAAATCGCAGGAAACAGAATTTCTGGATTTTTTAAACGGTAAGTATGATTATCACGAACCATCATCAGAAATTATTGATGCGTTAACGGATGAAAATGGTAATATGATAGATAAAGCCAAAAAAGATTATGTACTTGTAAAACAGCCATGGCTAAACACAGTTTATTTGATAATGATACAAAATGAAAAACTTCCTGCGGGAAAATCATCCCCTTTTCTGAACAATAAAAAACTGAGACAGGCAATTAACTATGCAATTGATAAAGAGCGTATCGTAAAATTTGTTCTAAAGAACCGAGGGCATGCTGCATTTAACGGACCTCTTCCCGTGGGAATGCCGGGATTTGATACTTCTGTAAAGGGATATATATTTAACGAGCAAAAAGCAAAAGAACTACTCTCAGAAGCGGGCTATCCTGACGGCAAAGGACTAACTCTAACTTTGTACATTTCTAATGACGAACTTCAGAAGAATATTGCAATTTCTATACAGGAACAGCTTAAAGATATTGGCATAGATTTTAAGCTCGAGCAGATGCTTCAGGCAACACTTAATACTCAGCAGCAGCAAGGAGAACTTGCTTTCACCCGCGGTAACTGGGGTGCGGATTATTTTGACCCTGAAAACTTTATGTCGCTTTTTTATTCAAAAAATGTAGTTCCTTTCGGTCCGAATAAAACCGGCTACTCTAATCCTGAAATCGACAGGCTTTACGAAAAGTCAATCCGTATAACCGATTTTGAAGAACGCAAAAAGATATACAATGAAATGGAAAGGATGGTTATAGAAGATGCCGCATGGGTTTATCTCTACTATAATCAGAAACACTATCTACTCAGAAATGGCATAAATGGTTTCTTTCTTGATGGACTCAATAATTTAGTCCTGAAATATACAAAGAAATCATGACTCTACAAAACAAGTGTTGTGCATCATTTTGACGAAACGTAAAAAAACAATAATAGAATCTATTATGTTTATATATCACAGAATCAAATCAATCTATTTTTCACTGATTTTATCATTTTTATGTATTTCGTGTGGAGGACAAATTAAAGAATCAATACCGGTTAAAATTATAAAAATTCATCAAGATAGTATTATTTTAAAAGCAGAAACACTTCCGGAGTTTAAAGTTGACGTACACGATAAAGAATATCAAGGAAACCAAATAAGTGGTGTTATTCGTACTGTTTTTCAAGATAAAAAAGGAAATTTTTGGTTTGGAACACAAAATGGTCTTTGTCGTTATGACAAGTCTGGTCTGGTCTATATTGATCTTAAAGATTCGGATAGTCAAAGTGTAACTGTTCATGTTATTCTTGAAGATAATACTGGAAATATCTGGATAGGTTATGGTGGAGGAATTGCAAAATATGACGGTAACTATTTTACAATATATCACCAAAAAGATATACTGACAAGAAGTGAACTTTGGAGTATGACAATGGATAAAAAGGGAATGCTTTGGATTGGAACTACTCAAGGCGTTTACACTTTTGATGGTGAAGCACTCTCACCATTCGAGATTCCGGAGGGAAAGATAAATTCCTCTATGGGAATTAGCACAACTAAAATGATTCATTCCATTATAGAAGACAGTAGAGGTAAAATGTGGTTTGCAACTAATGGTGGCGCTTATATCTATGATGGCACTACTTTAAAAAACATTTCAGAAAAAGACGGACTTCAATCAAGTTTTGTTAATCAAATTATTGAAGGTGCTGATGGAAATTACTGGATCTCAACCTCAACAGGGCTTTATCAATACAATGGAAACTCACTTATTAATAAGACTGAAAATCTATTTAAAAAGAGTGAAGGTGTTGGCTGTATTTTTGAAGATAAAAATGGTACACTTTGGTTTAATGCGAATAAGCGTGATATTTATAGTTACAACGGCAAAGCATTCACAAAAATTCATATCAAAGAAGGTGAATTAAGTCCGTTTCCTTTTCAAATTTACCAAGACCAGCAACAACGGCTTTGGTTTGTTGGATTTAAAGGTGCTTATAGATTAGAAAATAATACTTTTATTAATGTAACGAGAAATGGTCCTTGGTAAAATATGCAACGAACACACAATCGCAGTTTGCAAAAATGGCGGGTTTTGTGCTTTATTTATAGTTGGTTTTGTACTTATCAAGTCAGTGTTTAACAGAAAGTTTCGGTTTCCTTAATCCGCCACTTCTGCGAGCTGCAAAACGTTATTCTCTTTATCAACTAAGTTCTGTTTAGAAAGCATTAGAAGTATTCAAATACTATCAGCAGTATTTCTGACTTCTTATACAATTTGTTTTTTCTTGATTAAAACCCAATATTAACAATTCAAAGAACGACTAATAGCTTGGTGTAATCCCCATATTATAAAACATAAACGCCCACTTGTCTGTAACAGCGTCAATTATCATCTTTGTTGGTCTGCCTGCCCCATGACCTGCATTCACTTCAATCCTTATCAATACAGGATTTTCACCTTTATAAACTTCCTGTAATCTCGCTGCATACTTAAAAGAATGTGCCGGCACTACCCTGTCGTCATGGTCAGAAGTCGTTATCATTGTGGCAGGATAATTTAGTCCTTCCTTTAAATTATGATACGGTGAGTATCCCAGTAAATTTTCGAACTGTGTTGAATCATCACTTGACCCGTAATCGGTAACCCATGCCCATCCGATCGTAAACTTCTGATATTTAAGCATATCCATAACACCAACAGCAGGAAATGCTACTCTGAAAAGTTCGGGTCTTTGGTTAATTACTGCACCAACAAGCAAGCCGCCATTCGAGCCGCCTTCAACGGCTAAATATTTCGAAGAAGTATATCCTTTATTTATGAGATACTCTCCAGCAGTAATGAAATCATCAAAGACATTTTGTTTGTTGAGTTTCGTCCCTGCCATATGCCACTCTTTTCCATATTCGCCGCCTCCTCTTATGTTAGCAAGAGCATATACACCCCCGTTTTCAAGGAGTATTATATTGGCAACACTGAAAGATGGTTTCATGCTTGCATTAAATCCTCCGTAACCGTATAGCAAAGTCGGATTCTTTCCGTCAAGCTTTAACCCTTTCTTATGAACAATAAACATAGGGACTTTCGTACCGTCTTTGCTTTCATAAAATATCTGATTTGTCTCATACTTCTCAGCTTCAAATTTTACTTCTGACTTCCTGAAAGTAGATAGCTTGCTATTCACTAAATCATATTTCATAATAACTGCGGGATAAAGAAAAGATGCAAAGGTAAAGTAAACTTCATTCTCATCCTTATCTGCTCTGAATCCGGATACTGTACCAAATGTTGGAAGTGTTACCTCCTGCTGCATGTTACCGTTCAGGTCATAAGTATAAATCCTGTCAGACGCATCCTTCATGTATTGTATAAGAAATTTACCGTTGGATATTGAGGCTCCGTTTAGTACTTCGCTCTTCTCGCTTATCACATCAGTAAAAGTATTATCCTTTGTATCATACTTTACAACCTTGTTCTTTGGTGCGTCTTTATTCGTGTTTATGTAAATTATTTCGTCAAGATTATTAATTACCGAATAAGAATCGCCGAACCCAGTTGCTATCGGTTTAAATTCTGTATCTCCTTTTTTCAGGTCTTTATAATGAAGTTCATTTCCTCGTACTCCCCTTTTACCTTTTGACATATACATAAACGTTTGGTCTTCAGATAAATATATCGAAGCTGTAAACTCAGGATGTTCCTTGTCTTCCCAGATTAATTCATCCGCACTCTGGTCAGTTCCTATTTTATGGAAATAGATTTTCTGGCTTTCATTCTTCGAGGATAATTCCTTTCCTTCCTCAGGTGCATCGTACCTGTTGTAATAAAAACCGTCACCGTGCCACGATGCCCCGGAAAACTTAACCCATTTTAAATTATCATTAAGTTTTGTCTTCGTCACTACATCCATCACAAAAAACTCATTCCAGTCTGAGCCTGCTTTTGAAATACCGTAAGCAAAGAACTTGCCGTCTTTAGAAGGAGAAATCATTGATATAGATACTGTTCCATCGGATGAAAATGTATTGGGATCAAGAAATACTTCGGGCGTACCATCAATACCCTTTTGTATATAAAGTACGCTCTGGTTTTGCATTCCGTCGTTCTTGTAAAAGAAGTAGTATTCACCCGCTTTAAAAGGCGCACCGTATTTTGGATAGTTCCAAATCTCATTCAATCTTGCGCGTATCTTATCCCTGAACGGAATCTTATCCAGATATGCAAAAGTAACTTCGTTCTCCTTCTTTACCCAGTCCTTCACTTCATCAGAATTCATTTCCTCCATCCATCTGTACGGATCGGACACTGTTACACCGAAATACTCATCCGCATGTCTTTCCTTTCGTGTCTCCGGATAGTTCAACCTCTGTGCAGATGCACCAGTTGTAAAACCTAATAGTATTAAAATCAGAAATAATCTTTTCATGGTATTATAAAATTAAATATTTGTTTAAAATTCTGATAAATACAAAAGTTATCATTCAGCGAAACGGGCTTCTTTATCAAAAAATGAATTCACTATTCAACTAGCAACTATCAACTAGCAACTATCAACTATGAACTAACAACTGACAACTATACAAAAGCCTTCTCAATCAACTGCTTCTGAGTCTCATTGTACATCTTGTAAGAACCCGGAGCAGGGCTTGCGCTTTCTTTTCTTGAAACAAATTCCAGAGACTTACCTTTAAAATCCTCTTCTTTGAGTCTCACTTTTAGAAAGTTTTGTGCACCCATATTTTCAGGCTCTTCCTGAACCCATACAACCGATTTCGCATTTTTAAAATTGTTTACTATCGTCTTAAGATCACTTTCAGGAAGCGGATAGTACTGTTCAAGCCTGATTATCGCTACGTCATTTATCTTGTTATCTGCTCTGTGTTTAAGCAGATCATAATAGACTTTACCGCTCGTTACTATAACCTTACGTGCTATAGCCTTATCAGTTTCATTATCGTCTAACACTTCCATAAACTTGCCCGAAGTAAACTCAGCGATACCTGATTTAACGTCAGGATGCCTTAACAAGCTCTTTGGAGTAAATATTACAAGGGGTCTTCTCTTCTTCGATTTAGCCTGATTCCTTAGCAGATGAAAATACTGCGCAGAAGTTGTTAAGTTACATACGCGCATATTATCTTCTGCACATAAAGTAAGAAATCTTTCAATCCTTGCACTCGAATGCTCAGAGCCCTGTCCTTCCTGTCCGTGAGGAAGCAGCATAACTAAATGGTTTGGAAGCTTCCACTTTGTGTACGAAGCAACTATAAAGTTATCAAGTAATACCTGTGCAGCATTCACAAAGTCGCCGAACTGTGCTTCCCAGATTACGAGTGAAATAGGGTCTGATGTTGTGTAACCGTATTCAAAACCAAGCACAGCAGCCTCGGAAAGAAGACTATCGTATGTCTCAATCGTTGCCTGCCCATCTTTTAAATGGTTCAGAGGGATATATTCTGAATCATCGTGTATATCTGTCAGCAAAGTATGTCTGTGAGAAAATGTCCCCCGTGATACATCCTGTCCGCTGAATCTTACAGGTATTCCTTCAAGAAGGAGTGAACCCAATGCGAGAGCTTCACCCATTGCCCAGTCAGCACCGGCATTCTTTGTTATGAATTCTTTTCTTCCTTCTATGAATTTCTTTAGCTTAGGATGCAAATGAAATGTTTCGGGAAGATCTGTGAGACCTTTAACTATTAATTCAACTGTTTCTTTTGATACGCGGGAATCCCCATCAGTCCTGTATTTATCAATCTCTTCCTGTGTTGCTGAAAGCGGTATATCTGTAAATGGTTTTATGTAATTGTCCTGACCAATTTTAATATGTTCGTAATTTGCATCCATCTTCTCGAATATATGTTTTTCCATTTCCATTATTTCTTCCTTGGTAACAACTCTGTCCTCTAAAAGTTTATTCTGGTAAATTGTCTTAACCGAAGGATGTTGCTTTATTAGATTGTATAACAAGGGCTGAGTAAAACCGGGTTCGTCTGTTTCGTTGTGCCCCAGTCTTCTGTATGAAAATACGTCTATAACAACATCTTTATGATATTTCATTCTGTATTCATACGCCATTTTTGTTACCCACATGCAAGCTTCAGGGTCGTCACCGTTTACGTGAAATATTGGTGCTTGTATCATCTTCGCGACATCGGACGCATAAACAGATGACCTTGCATCGGAAGGCGTAGTTGTAAATCCTATCTGATTATTTATTATTATATGTATTGTTCCGCCTGTCCTGTATCCATGAAGTTGTGAAAGGTTTAGCGTTTCTGAAACTATTCCCTCTCCCGCAAATGCAGCATCTCCGTGCAGCAGCACTGGTATTATTTTATTCTTGTCCGAATCATTTAATCGGGTTTGCTTAGCACGTACTATTCCTTCAACTACAGGATTGACAAATTCAAGGTGCGATGGATTCGATGCTATCGATACTTTAATCTTTTTACCTTCAATCGTTTCATATTCACCCGAAGCACCCAGATGGTATTTCACATCGCCTGAGCCCTGCGCTGATTTTAAATCTATAATATCCTCAAACTCAGAGAA
>JBHELA010000083.1:0-4690 GCA_041859005.1 Ignavibacteria bacterium | reverse complement strand
TGCTCTTTCGACATCGTGTTTTAGTGAATTCTATTTGTAAAGTTTTAAAATTTAAAACCATTTTTGTTTTAGATTTCTTGTATTTAATATTCATTTCAGGAAAAACAGAATTAATATCATGAAAAATATAGTGAAAAATTTATTCAAATTCCTATCATTATTTCTGTGCTGACACCAAAATCATTAACTATGCTTTTAGCTTTGCTTTTCTATCAACTTCTAAGTAACTTAACTAAGTTTATGTTTTATCAATATAATTAAATCCGTGAAAATTCGTGAAATCCGTGTAAATCAGCGTTCTATTATATTTCTAAGTTTCTTACTTCCTTAATTCCACACCTGGAATTGGGGGCTATTAACCATCAACCTTGAACTAATACATGCCCTCCTACTATTAATCACAGCAAATATCAAAATTGGGTCACGCTCAAATTATCTTTTTTTGAGGAGTCACACCCCTAAATAATTGATCCTACTTCACTTAAAGTTTTTTGTACATAATTTCCACATGACCCCATTCCCGTTTTTGTTTTGATTAATATTAGAGGATTGTTACAAGCGTTGTTATTTTTCTCACGTTTTTGGTGTTTTGTTATTTTGATGGTTTACTCCTTTTGTATTTTTCTAATGAACTAACAACTGCTCTTCCTGCTTTCCCTGCCTTTCCTGCTCTTACTGCTTTTCCTGCCTTTCCTGCTCTTACTGCTTTTCCTGCCTTTCCTGCTCTTACTGCCTTTCCTGTTTTTATATGCCCTCCTACTATTAATCACAACGTTTTCAGAAATTCTGACATTTTGCCGTCAATACAAAACATCATTTTTCTGATTTCTTATTTTTTGTATTTAGTAAGTCCTTGTTTTATCATCTTTTCCCATTTACAAAAAAATCTTTTCTCTAAACAAAAATGTCAGAGTTTTCATATTCGTTGTGACTATTAATAGGAGGAGACTCAATTAAATTATACTTGACTTGCTGTTCCGTTTTTTCTCTTTTGGTGTTTTAGTGCTTCGGTGGTTTACCCCTTTCATGTTTTTTCTTAGGAACTAACAACTGACAACTAATACATACCCTCCTACTATTAATCACAAAATTTTTGACAATTGTGACACGAAAATTCTCATTTTATAAAAATTATTAACCTAAAATAGTTTTTTCTTGCCGTATAACTTTCTGTATTTTCGCACATTTATAAATTCTCAAAAAATAATAATATATTTTCATTGTGTCCAAGTTTTGGTTTTTGTTGTGATTATTAATGAAAGGAGTATTAATAAAATAATACGTGTCTTAGTTTTTGGTTTTTTGGTGGTAAAATAGTTTTCCCTGTCTTCTAACTTCTAACTTCTGACTCCTGACTCCTTGCGCTCTCCTTGCGCTCTAATTAGTCTCTAATTGGACTCAAGTTTCGGTTGTTCTTGCTTTATGCAAAAATAGGCAGTAACTCATTGCAAAATCATCTGTTTATTACTTTTAATATGTAAAAAACCCCATCCCGCTCTTTTTAAAGCATGGATGGGGTATGAAAATCACTTCTTTTTTCTTTTATTTCACGAGTATCATTTTTCTTGTTTCGGTAAACTTTCCGGCTGTTAGTCTGTACACGTACATTCCGCTCGAAAGCCTGCTGCCATCGAATTCGTATGCGTAGCTTCCTTCAGTTTTCGTTTCGTTGTTTATCAGTTCTGCTACAAGCTTACCGCTCATATCATAGACGCTCAGCGATACTGCTGATTTCTGCGGTAGGACAAAGTTTATCATCGTTGTCGGATTGAACGGATTTGGAAAATTCTGCGACAGACCAAAAGTCAGCGGCTCTGCGCTTTGATTCGAGATTCCCGACACTGTCGTTATTGAAAAGTTTGTGTTCGATATGTCAAAGAAAATATTATCTGCTGCCTCAACCTTTATTCTTGCCGCACTCGAAGATACCATCGGAAGATTAACTATCTCGCTTCCGTCGTTTGGAGTGTTTGCCATCAGTACGGTTTCAAACGTGTTACCTCCGTCAGTTGAAAGCTTTATGTTTACGTTGGCGCAGCTAACGGGTGCTGTGTTTGTATTCGCAATGTCCCACGTAATTGTCTGCGGTATGTTTGCGTTCAGTGTTACTGCAGTGTTCGGCGAAGATACCAGAAATGGTCCAGCAGATGCCGTTACAGCATATGATATATATTCAAACCCAACTCCGCCTCCTCCTGCTTTGTTGTCTCTCGCAATAAGAACAAAAGTAAGATTCCTTGCATAAGTCGGAAGTATTTCACCTATAACCTGCACGTTGTTAAGAAGGCTTGAAAGCTTCGGAAATGTTCTCGTGCCTGTTGTTACAGGATTGAACGACCTGAACAGCGGTGCGTTTCCTGTTGGTGAATTCCATGTTCCCGCAGGTCCTAAATCATACTGCTCCCAGCAATATGTTAACGGGTCATTATTTGCATCCGTTGCTGTTCCCGTTAGCGTGAAAGGCGTTGACTTTGGTATCGTCTGTCCGCCGGCTCCGAGTGTTACAACAGGGTTGTTGTTTCCTGTGTTTGTTACAACGGCGCATGAGTTTCCTCCGCCGTTTGAAAACTGTATTATCTCATCAAGACTTTTTGCTAAAAAGTACGGGTCGCTGTTGTTCTGAAGGTCGTTTGGGGAGCAGAGTCCTGCATAAGCCATTATTGTTGAACCGCTTCCCGGCTCGTAGGCTGTTCCTGCATTCCTGTTTCCTCCGCCGCAGCCTCCTGTTGTTGAATTGAATGTATGGTTGGCGTTGTACTGATGCCCCATTTCATGAGCCACGTAGTCAATATAAAACGGATCTCCGATTGGTGATGGAAGTCCTGTAACTCCGCCTGCTTTCTGACTACCGCAAACGCATCCGAGATACGCAACTCCGCCTCCGCCCGTGCTGAATACGTGTCCTATGTCGTAATTTGCTGTGCCTATTATGTTGTTGCATGTTGTCTGGTTCTGGGTGAGCATTGCATTGCCGTTTGTGTTTGAGTATGGGTCTGTTGATGCATTAGTATATATTATTAAATCATTGTTGGTTACAAGCACCATTCTTATTGATGCTTCTTTCTCATAAACTCCGTTGACTCTGTTAAGTGCTGTAACGACTGCCGCAAGACCTGCAACCACAGTGCCTCCGTGATATATAGTATATTCGCCCGTTGCCGCAATTGCTGTTCTGTATGTTCTAAGCTCTCCTTCAAGAAGCATCTTTGTTTTGCCTTGCTCATGCTTTGTGCCGTCATCGCTGCTGATTACATCGCAATGAAAATCTTCAGTCGGTATCAAACTGCTTTTATAATAACTAATGTAATTTAAAATGTCTCCCTTTGCGTAAGGGTCGATGAATATTGAACTTCCTGCCGTAAGTATCATCGCATGAAAACCCGCAGGTGTTAAGTCAATCTTTGCAGCCGCGAATGGATCGTCTATTCCCTGCGCTGTGTATGTTTTAATTTCGGGATACCTGACAGCAAGTCCCTCTTCCATCGCAGGTGAATCCACAATCCTGAACCTTCCGTACCCGCCGGCCGGCAGAGGCAGATAAAGTATTGTATTTGAATTTCCTGCAAAAACGTTTTTCTCCTGCGGTGCTGAATTAAGCACACTCTTTATTTCAGGTATGTTCAGCGTTAATGTTCTGTATTCCTGTGGAATAATAACCCTTTCGCCCTGTGTTTGTACATTTTGTTTTGGTACATCCTGCCAGTACGATGAGTTCTGTGCATTAAGAGTAATAAAAGTGCTCAAGAAAATCACAAGCACCGTAAAGTAATGTAACGTTTTTGCCATTTGTTGTAATTTTAAATTTTAGGTATAGTTCTAAAACATATTTTCGCATTATATAATTCTCATTATTTTGTTCTTATATTTTATGTCCTTTGCTCTATCGGTGAAAACCAGACTGCCAAGAGCCGTTCATATTCTTTCGGTTTTTATCAGCCTGCCTGCTGCAGGCAGGTGTGCGCTCTTTTTACAAAAAATCTTTATTCGTGTTAATCCGCTCCATCCTTGTAAATGCGCGTTCTATTAGCTTTCTGTTTATTGATTATATTGAACGATGTGTCTGCTTTATTGACTGCCGTTGAATTTCTTCACTTAATATCTTTTTTAAATTGTGTAACTTTATGCAATGGATATTAAGTATTTAAAAGGAGTCGGGGATAAGAGAGCGGAAGCTTTCGCAAAGATTGGTATAAATAAGCTTGAAGATTTCCTGCAGTTTATTCCCAGGACCTATGTTTACAGGACAACGGTTGAAGAGGCAAGGAAAAGGTTCGGCGAAACAGTGCTGGTATTGGGTAAAGTTAAGTGGGTAGAACGAGCCGCTCGACCGAATCATCCGACTACTATACTTCTTGAAGATGAAACGGGGTCGGTTGAGATACCGATTTTCGGTGCAAGTGAATTCAGGGCAAAACAATTCAGGCTGAACGAGGATTATCTGTTTTATGGGAAGGTTGCGGAGGCTTTTAAAAAGTTTAATCTGCGGCTTGATTACAAAGACCATTTAAAAGTGAATCCTGTTGACGAAGCTGATTCAGGTTTTTTGAAATTCCACATTATACCTATCTATGAATTATCGGGTGTATTAAAAGCTTCGTGGATTAAACCGCTGACCTTATCAAAGATTGTTTTTAATGCTTTCAGGGCACTGATAAAACAGAATCCGCAATTTGTTGAGGAATCCATTCCT
>JBHELA010000377.1:0-4884 GCA_041859005.1 Ignavibacteria bacterium | reverse complement strand
GAATCCTCCATTCCTCTATCGTTCTCACGCAAACGAGGAATATGAGTATGTCCTGCTTACTGAGGGTTTCAGCGTTAATAAATATGCTATCACAAACATAATCGACCTCAGTTCGTTTGAGTTCGAAAAGTTAAAGAACTCTAAAAAGCGTTCCATACAGAAATCAGCCGAAATTATCGAAATCGAACTAATAGAAGATGTCGTTACCGAAAAGAACCTCGGTGATTTTTATAACATCCTTCACTCGAACAGAGAATTGAAAAATGTTGTGCCGACTCATTCGCTTAAAGAACTTGTCTTTCTTAAAAATAACCTGCCCGATAAAATTAAACTCTTTACGGCAAAGATAGAAAATGAAATTGTCGGTATTTGCACTCTATTCCTCATCAAAAAAGATGTTGTCCTAAACCTCTATCTCGCAGCTGATGAAGAGCATAAAAGGAACAGGGTCTCGGATTATCTTTTGTATTTCTCTATCGAATGGTCTAAAGAAAAGAACTTCAGAATTTACGATATAGGTACCTCAAGCGTTGATGATCGGCTGCTTCAGGGCTTGTTTGATTTCAAGAAGAAGTTTCGAGCAGATGGATTTTTAAGGAAAAGTTATATTATTAAATTTTAAACTATAACAAATGATTATTAAGAATAAAAGAATTTTACTCACAGGCGGCGGTGGATTTATAGGCAGCAAGCTTGCCGAAATATTAAGCTACGATAATGAGTTGCTCATTTATGATTTGTTTATACGTGATTCGTTAAAGTATAAAAGCATCAATAAGAAAAATGTTAAACTTGTAAAAGGTGATATCTGCAGCTTTGAACCTTTGAGGAAAGCCGCCGAAAACTTTAAGCCACAGATTGCAGTGCATCTTGCTGCTGTCGCCGGTGTTGATACTGTTATTCATAATCCTGTTAAAACTATGGAAGTAAACATTCTTGGAACTTTCAATTTTGTCAGAGCTATAGAAAAGTACAGTAGTAAGCTCGAACGCGTCCTAAATTTCTCAACAAGCGAAGTTCTTGGTGCCTATTCGTATAAGTCTCCTGAAAAGTCAAATACAAACGTTGCTCCCGTCGGTGAAGGGCGCTGGACGTATTCAATCAGCAAAGTTTCCGGAGAGCATCTCATTTACAGCTATTACAAGACAAGAGGCTATCCCGCGTTGTCTATCCGTCCCTTTAATATTTACGGACCCGGACAGATAGGGGAGGGTGCGATACAGATTTTCATAAAGAATGCAGTCCTTGATAAAAATATTGAAATACACGGCGAAGGCGACCAGATTCGTTCATGGTGTTATATAGACGATATGATTGAAGGCATTATGCTTGCATTAACAAAGAAGAATGCTATCGGTGAGATATTTAATATCGGTAATCCTAAAGGCACGGTTACAATAACGTCTCTCGCTGAAAAGATAATACAGCTTTGCGATACTAAGTCAAAGATTAAATATATTCCGAAAAACTATGTAGATGTTGAGCTTCGTATTCCAACAATCGAAAAAGCTGAGCACCTTCTCGGCTATAAACCAAAGATTGACCTAAATGAAGGTATAGTCAGAACTTTTGAATGGTATAAAAAATACTTCAGCAAATGAAATTCTTTTATCTTGCGTTCGGCGATATAAGTCTCAGGACTCTTACTGATCTTATCAGTATGAATGAGAAACCTGAATTTGTTATCACCCATAAATCTTACTTGTATAACGATTATAAAGAAAAGTTTTATGATAAGATTGAGGATATTTGTAAAACTAATTCTGTAAAGCTCATTAATACCGATAAAATATCTGAATTAAAAGATGATATTTCGAAAGTTGAACTCGGTATTTCAGTAGGATTCATGGAAATAATCAAACAGGATATTTTCAGCGCATTAAAGTATGGTATCCTGAACCTGCATTGCGGCAAACTTCCTGAATACAGGGGACGAGCACCTATTTCAAGAACCATAATGGATGGAAATGACTCGCAGTTTATCACATTGCATAAAATAGATTCAGGTGTTGACTCTGGTCCTGTTCTTCTTGAAAAGGAAATAATCATCGAAGATGATGACGACGTAAATTCATTATACTATAAATGCTCAATACACAGCGCCTTATTGGTAAGAGAAGGAATCGAACTTCTGCGCATGGGTAATACAGATTTGTTTAAAGTACAGGATTCAACAAAAAAGTACGTCCCTTGGCAGAAACTGTCTGATGAAGAAAGAAAGATTGACTGGTCATTAAGTAATAAGAATATTTTCAATAAAATCAGGGCTATGTCATCGCCGTATCCGTGCGCCTTTTCAACGCTTAATAACATTCGTTATTTTTTCAATAAAGCAAAACCGGTCTTCTCTCCTAAAAATAATGGGGAACAAGGTTCTATTATTGATGTTAACAGTGACTTTATTGTCGTAAATACCGATAACGGTTTGCTTATGGTTTATGATATCCGAAATGATACTAATGAAAAGGTGGATTTTGCTAATACATTTAAAATAGGAGATGTGTTTAAATGAGAATAATTGACGGACACGTACATATAGGAAGATGGAGTGAGGTTTTTCTTAACTATGAATCAACAGTTGAGCAAGCGGCGAAAGTGATGAAGGAATCAGGCGTCTCTTCAGCAGTAGCATTACCTTGCGATACTTTCGAGAATGAAAAGCTCTTGAATGATATTCTAAATCTAAAGGATTTCACTTTCCATTTTGCCTGCTGGATAAATCCCGAAGATAAAAACCTCGGTACTTTTATAGACAAAAATAGCTGTAACATAAAGTGTTTTAAAATCCATCCTTCTTTCCAGAGAAAGAATGTTCTTGATGCGTCATATCAAAAATACTTTGATATCGCAGTCGATATGAAGGTTCCTGTTATCGTTCATTGCGGCAGATGGAAAGAAGTTGCAAGCTATGATTTTCCGATTGAGCTCGCAAAGCAAAGACCCGACCTGAATGTTATTCTTGCGCATCTTGGCGGCGACCAGCCCTCATTATGCACTGGCTGTGCTAAAAGAGTTAAAGATAGCGGCGCTGATAATATTTATCTCGGTACGGAGTCAGTTCGTGAATTCTACTTTGTTAATCAGGTTGTGCAAACCGTCGGTGCAGACAAAGTAATATTCGGAAGTGATTACAATCTTGGTTTGCCGAAAATGTACATCCCGATTGTTGAAAGTCTTGATGTGTCATACGAAGAAAAGGAATTGATTTTCTCGGGTAATATCTCACGGCTTCTTAATCTTGAGTAAGAAGATTTTACATATTGCTCCTCTGAATTTTGCCGGTATGCCATTCGGATTCATGCAGATGCAGGCTCAGGCAGGACATAAATCCCGTCTCGTTACCCTGTTTGAAAATACTCTCGACTTCGAAGAAGATATATCGCTTAACTTCAAGCTTCCTTTGAACAAAGCTGTAAAGCTTTGGCGCGATTCTAAATTATCAAGTCTCAAATATTATGAGCCTAAGAATTTCCTCGAAAGCACATTCTTTAAATTAAGAGATTTTAAAAATCGCTCGAAGATTACCGCGCTTATTGATAAACATAAACTCTATGATTTCGATGTCTATCATTTTGACGGTGGTATGGATTTCTTTCGTGATTTGCGTTTCGCTAAGGAATTGAAAAGACGGAATAAAAAGATTGTCTGCTGTTACTTTGGCAGTGACCTGCGAACAAGGGGAGTATTCAAAGAACTTGATGAAATGAGCGACTTGAATCTGACAGTCGAATTCGACCATCTTCAGCTTCATAATAACATTCATTATCTGTTCTTTCCCTTTGATGTTAAAAAGGTTGAGTATAATTTTCCTGAACTGAAAAAAGTAAGGATTATTCATTCTCCAACAAACAGACTCTTTAAGGGTACAGATAAAATCATTAAAGTTATAGACGATATTAAAAAGTCTCATGACCTTGACTTCATACTCGCTGAAAATGTCAGACGTGATAAACTCCTTGATATAAAGAAGACCTGTAATCTCTCTATTGATCAGGTCGGAGGAGAACTCGGCGGCTCAGGATACGGGAATAATTCTATAGAGAATCTTGCTATGGGTATCCCAACAATCACTGAATTTTCTGAAGAGTACCTTAAATTTATTCCCGAAAACCCGTTTCTTTCATGCAATATAGATGATTTGAAAAGTACAATTATTAAATATATTGAGAATGTTGATTTGCTGAAAGGTGTTTCTCTTAACGGGAGAAAATGGGTTGAGAAATATCATTCTTATGAATCTGTAAACGCAAAGCTTGAGCAGCTTTACCTGGAGAATAATATTTGAGCGGGAAGAATATAAGGGACTTGTTCTCACAGACTACTATTTACGGCGTCGGTCTTCTTGCTAATAAAGCAATATCATTTATTTTATTACCGTTATATACTTTTTACTTTTCACCGTCTGAACTCGGTGCATATAACATCGTACAGTCTTTATGGATGTTTATAATTCTTTTCTATCTTTACGGACAGGAAACATCATTCATTAAACTATTTATTGACGGCAAAGATGATGCAGAAAAGAAGAGTATATATTCAACGACATTGATAATGTTGACTGCAACATCCCTCTTGTTTTCTTTGATTCTTTATTTACTCTCTGGTAACATAACCTCCTTGCTCGAATTCGAAGACCCTGTAAAAGGATTGATGTACATCAAAATCCTTTCATTAATTCTTTTTACCGATGCTCTATTTAGATTTCCTTTGCTGCTTCTTCGAGCCGAGCTTAAAGCTACGCACTATTTGTTCCTGACCTTATTGTCTCTCGCAGTAAACGTTTCCTTAAATTTCATTTTAATAATCAGTTATGGACTTGGTGTCGAAGCAATTTTTTACAGCTATATCGCATCCGTTGTCGTTACATTTATAGCAGGCTTGCTC
>JBHELA010000249.1:0-6862 GCA_041859005.1 Ignavibacteria bacterium | reverse complement strand
GACGACATATCGGTAGCGTAGGGACGGAATATTTGTTACAAAAATACCCCGCTGCTTGCAGAGGGCAGTCTTATTTCTAAATTTCGGCAGCAAACTTAAATTGCTGCCATTTTATAGATTATGATTGATAGAACAAAATTAACTCTTGATTGGTTAAACCAGTCACCGAACCAATATAAACATAGTCATTTAAGTTAGAATTATTTGTCGATTATTTGTATTTTATCAAAAGCTAAATCAGGAGAATAAAAATGGAAGTCAAAATTGAAAACGGAAAGTTATTCATAGAAATTGATCTACAGGAGCCTACACCAAGTGCATCCGGTAAGACGTTAGTAGTGGCGACCACTCACGGAAACGTAACAACGGATTGCGTTGTTGACGGGAAACCTTTGGTTATTGGGTTGAATGCTTATATAAAAAAGTGACGGACAACACCTGAAATTGAAATATTATGAAAACACTTCGTTATACAACGAGCGAAAAGAAGCTTTCTTTAATATTAGAAAAACTTGAGAAAATTGAAGCTAAGCTAAAAGATAGCAATTTTCAAATAATGAATATCGATGAAGCTGCTAAATATCTGAGTTTCAAAAAATCTTATCTATATAAAATGACCTGCTGCAACGACATACCATTTTATAAACCGGGTAAAAAAGTATATTTCAATAAAGTAGATCTTGATAACTGGATATTAAGTCACAGACGAAAGTCAAATGAAGAAATTCAAAAAGAGGCGGATGAATATATAAGGACTCATCCTTGGAAGAATTGATATATAAAATCTATACATTAGTATTTTTCAACGGTCATAACGAAAATAATTGTTTTGTTTTCAGAAATAACATCATTAGTAAGTAAAAGAATATAATTATATTTTATTAATCAGTTTGTTAAATTAGCAGTAAAAAGACAACGAAATGAATACGGAAATTCCGTTTCATGTTTTATCGAAGTCAACGTATATAAGGGGGCTTCAGTGCGAGAAGTCAATTTACCTTAACAAATATCATCCCGAACTAAAAGATGCGATTCCAGCAAGCAGGGAGCGGGTGTTTACAACGGGGCATGAAGTTGGTGCATTAGCACAGCAGCTTTTTCCGGGAGGCATTGACTGCGGGTTTGAGGTAACTAGGAGTGGCCAGAAGTCTGCTGAGTTAACTGCAAATGCAATTGAAGAAGGAAAGGATGTGATTTACGAGGCGGCATTCCAGCATGAAGGAGTGCTTGTGATTGCAGATATTATGACAAAGGACGAGAACAAGTGGAAAGTTTTTGAAGTGAAGAGTTCGACAAAGGTTGCGGAATATCATATTAATGATACAGGGGTGCAGTATTATGTGATGAATAAGTGCAGGATTGAAATTGAAGATATATCGATTATTCATCTTAACAATCAGTATGTGAGACTTGGAGAGATTGATGTGAAGCAATTATTTTCGATTGAGTCTGTGGAAGAAAAAGTAATTCCGCTTCAGGATTTTGTCGAGAAAAATATAACAAGGTTCAAGGAGGTGCTGGCGGAAAAAAATGTGCCCGAGATAGATATTGGCGAGCACTGCGATTCCCCGTTTGAGTGTGATTTTAAAGGTCACTGCTGGAAGCATATTCCCGAGTATTCTGTTTTTGATTTGAGCAGAATTAGCAAGAAGGCATTTGAGCTATATAGAAACGGCATTACTGAAATAAAAGATATTCCTGATGACTTTCCGCTTTCGACAGCACAAGCGATTGAGAAAGATTCCTTTCTTAAGAATAAGGATTATACTGACAGGAGTGAAATAAAAAGTTTTCTTAATGAACTTTCATATCCTCTGTACTTCATGGATTTTGAAACGATTCAATATGCGGTGCCGATGTTTGATAATTCAAGACCTTACCAACAGATTGTCTTTCAGTATTCTCTGTTTCGTAAAGGCAGCAGTGATGCAGATGCGGATCATTATGAGTTTTTAGGAGACGGCAAGAGCGACCCAAGGAAGACATTTATAGAAAATCTTTTAAGAGATGCAGGGAACGAGGGGACGATATTAGTTTATAATGCGGGGTTTGAGTCAGCGAGACTGAAAGAACTTGCAAATGATTTTCCCGAGTATGCGGAAGGGGTGAACAGAATGCTTCCGCGAATTGCCGACCTTATGGTGCCGTTTCAGAGAAGGGCATATTACAAACCTGAAATGAGAAGCAGTCATTCGATTAAGAAGGTATTGCCTGCAATTAATCCCGAGTACACATACTCGAATTTAGAAATACAGGACGGCGGTGCAGCAGGTATAGAGTATTTAAGGTTAATGACGCTGAGCGATAATGAAGAGATTAAGAAAGTGAGGAAGAATCTTCTGGAGTATTGCGGGAGGGATACTTGGGGGATGGTAGTGATTTGGGAGGAGTTGTTAAGAGTAGTTGACAATTGATAGTTTTCTGGTAGCTTAAATATTATAATAGATTATGATTATTATCCCAACAAATAATCTGCATCCTTAAATATTATGTCATATTATTAAGTAAATAACTTCTAAGCATTTTTGCAAGACAGGTTTTATGTTGTTTTGTATTCATTTTTCTGAATACTGCCTTTACTTGTATGTTTTGATATATCTGAAATATTCCGTACTATAATTCAGTTTGTATTGTTTAACTTGCAAACTTTAGTAATGGAGAATGATTCCCATCTCCACGCACTCAGTCTATCTTTACCCGGTTTCCCGGAAAAATCTACCACAGTTTCAACAAATAACACCACCTTAACAATTACGGGTTTAAAATTAAAATTTAAAAAGCAGGGACATGGATTGTCCCTGCCTTGTTAATATATTTGTAAATATTAATAAGCATTAATTATTAATGAGGATTATTGAAAAAATAAAGGCGGGAAAACTGACATTGGTTGTTGTGATACTTTGTTTCTATGGACTTTCGTGCAAAGAAGCACCGACAGAGGCGGAAGATTTAATATCCGGGGTGACGGGAAGAATAACAGAGGCAGGCAGCGGCAATACTGTTAAAGGAGCGGCGGTGTATACTGTGCCTTCTTCAAAGAGCACGACAACTGACGATAACGGGTATTATGAGTTGAAGGAGATAAACCCAGGAACATATACCGTTACTGCATCAAAATCAGGTTTCAATACTGCATCAACAAATGTGGTAGTTGAAGAAGGAAAGATAAGCAAGGGAGATATTCAGATGGTAGAGGAAGGTCCTGAGTTGTCAGTTCAGCCTCTGACTGTTGATTTCGGAACGACACAGGTGAATGCATCTGTAACTGTATCAAACAACGGTGTCGGTACCCTGAATTTCACCGCTTCAAAGAATGCCTCGTGGCTGAGCATTAGTCCTGCATCGGGAGCTGTTACAAATACACCGGTTACTGTTAATATAACAGCAGACAGGAGCAATGTAGGTTTTGGAAATTATTCCGATGTGATACAGATTAACTCCAACGGAGGGAACAAGCAGGTTAATGTTATGATGGTAAAGCAGGACCCGAACGCTCCTTACCTGAATGTATCATCGACGCAGTTAAATTTCGGGGCTTCGCAGAGCAGTTTAACATTTGATATTTCAAACGGAGGTGCAGGGAATCTGAACTGGTCCATAACGAAAGACCAGAGCTGGATTACTGTTAATCCACTTTCGGGAACGAATACAGCAACAGTGACGGTAAGCGTAAGCAGGAACGGTTTACCGAGCGGACAGGATTTTACGGGAAATGTAACAATACTTTCCAATGGAGGAACAAAAGTAATACCCGTAACCATGTCAACGGGGCTTCCTTATACAGGAACATGGAGCACAATGTCTCCTTATCTTGCAGGAATCAATCCAGAATCAAATTCAATACTTGCCGTAGTAAACTCAAACAACATCTGGGTGGCGGGTGATAAGATATGGTATTACAACGGAAGCACATGGACGGAGCAGACAAAACCTGCCGGAGTAGGAACAATTATTTCTATATCATTTAATTCAGCCAGCGAGGGATGGGCTGTTTCATACAACGGAGTAATAAGATACAATGGAAGCGGATGGACAAAGGTGACAACAGTACCTTCGACATGGACTTACAACTATGTGATTGTTTTAAGGCCGAATGTGATATTCCTGTTTTCATATACATACGTTCTGAAATCATTTGACGGAGGAGCGACATGGCAGACTGAAAACCTTAACTTTATAGGACTTGACGGAGTGAAAATGGCAGATAAAACTTCAAACGGAAATATACTATTTGTCTGTTTTTCACAGGGTGCTATTGCAAAGTATGACGGAATAAGCTGGAGCAGTTTATACACTGCACATAATGTCGGCAACGGACTGCCTTATATGAGATACTGCTTGTCTGCAGTTAATCCAACAAATGTCTGGTTATCAACCCAATTTTACGGAATTGAGAAATATAACGGAACGGCATTTCAGTCCGAACTAACATTTTCGGGATTTACAGAACTGTATACAATAAGCATGGTATCTGAGACAAACGGATGGGCTGGAGGCTCGAAGCTATACCAGTACAATGGAACAGGATGGACGGCAAAGACAGGAGTTTTGAGTGCGGCTGTTATTTCGCTGAAAATGATTTCAGAGAATGAAGGGTATGCAGTTACGGAAACCGGAACAGTTTTAAAATACAATTAACATTTTATAAATAATTAAATATTAGAATTATGAAAAACGCATTAAAGATTTTTGCTTTACTTCTTTCAGCAATTATAATTTACTCATGCAGCGGAAGTGTGGGAGAAGAATCTAAGGTTGAAAGCAGCGGCTCAAGACCTGACTGGATTTACAAACCGACGACAAAGGATAACCAATACGTTTTAGTAACAGGAGAAATGACGAAAGCAAAAGACAGGGCTTTCGGAATGAATCAGGCATACGCAGACGGGATGAGAAAACTGCTTAACATGATGATTAATGACGTGAAGACACAATCATCGCAGGTTTTAAGAGGTTCGAACGTAGAAGAAGGCGATGTAGAGAAATACAGTGAGTTTGCTGTGGCGTGGATTTCACAGACATACACGGTTGCTAATGTTGATAATCCGGAAACATACTGGGAAAAAGTAAAAGTTGACACTCCTTACGGGGAAACGTATTACTATGACTGTTATTCAAGGGTAAGGATTACAAGGGGTGATTTCAATAAATCGCTAACGGGTGCTTTTGAAAGCATGAAGAAAAGAGCACGTGACGACAACAAGAAAACAGTTGAGGATGTTGCGGAGAAACTAATTGAAGACCTGAATAACGGAAAATGAAGATTACATTAACAGTCTTAATATTAATGTTCAGCTTAGAGCTTGCAGGACAGGTTCCCGAATGGATTGGTAAAGTGCCCAAAGGATATATAAATGATTACTACACTGGAAAAGGTGTGAGCAAAACATCGAGAGCTGAATCAGTATCTCTTGCGAATGAAGATGCAGTTGTATCAATAGTAAAAACCGGAAAGATAACTGCCGATTTTACCGAGCATGACAGCACGGGTTATGAGCAGAGAGGTTTTGATGCAGGAGCTGAGATGAACATAATACTGAAGACTGTGAGAGAGGTTAACATCACAGGTGAATCTAAAACAATTAAAGGACTGAAGCTTGTAGAGACATATTCCGAATACAATCAGGGTTATTATGAATCATGGGTTTTAGTATCCGTTCCCAAAACCCGCCCTCTGGACATGCCCTCGCCCATTAGTAACACATTGAAATCAGCCGTGATACCGGGATGGGGGCAGTTCAGCAGGGGGAGTAAGTTAAAAGGAGCAGCGTTTTTGACTTTGACGGCAGGTTCGCTTATATCAGGATTTGTGCTGAATGAGCTAAGCAATAATGCCTCAAAGGATGCGCAGAGTTCAAGAACGCAGCAAAGAAGGGATTTTTACAATGAGCAAGCGAGGACTTATAATACGTTCAGCGTGATTTCATTTATTGCAGCAGTTGGGTTTTATGTATGGAACGTCGCTGATGCGATTGCGATAAAAGATGATGTGGTGTATGCGGGGGTGAATTTTATTGAGGGAAATTTTTGTTTCGAAGCACAATTTAATTTTTAATATATTAAAGAAAAATTATGAATGCGAAATAAGAATGGGAAGCAGTCTTTGCCCGGCAGGTAGAGAAAAACTTGAACCAGATTTTTCTGTTATGTTGAATTGAATGGGTAATATAAATTATGTTTAATTTTAAACTTCAACAATAGTAAACTTAAATGTTCCATTTTCGTGATTATTGTTAACATTAGAGTAATTATTCCACTCGATAATATAATCATTAACAAATTTAATTTTATTTATTCTACCTTTTCCTACTGCTTTATTTCTTTCATCTTCTGTTTTTCCATTGTAAAGCCAATCGTATGAATTTCCCCCGTTAAAGTTTTTCCCTTCAAAGATTCTAAAATCATCATAGACATTTATTGTTCTGTTGGGATTATTAAAATTATTTGGCTTTTCCCAATATAATTTTTCGTTTGTCAGGAATATTGCAAATCCTTTTTTATATTTTTTAATTTCAATTAATCTTTCAATTCTGCTTACATCTTTTAAAAAATCATAACACCCAAAATCAAAGGCTAGTTGTTCTCTAAGATTAAAATCTTCATTATTATTTCTCAAAGAAATTTTGTCTGTCTTATATTTTAATTCAATAGGATACGTTTCATTTTTAAATGTTATTCGCATATCCAGATAAATAGTATTATTTTTTAATTCTGTGGAGTATGGTATTTCAAGTCTTATTTCACCTTCTTTGAATTCTTCTTTAAGAATAACAGCAAGTGCAAATTTAAAATCATCTTCTGAATGAAAAACTGGACGTATCTTTCCTAATTTTTCCATGATCTCTTTCATGGTTTTAAGAGC
>JBHELA010000114.1:0-5267 GCA_041859005.1 Ignavibacteria bacterium | reverse complement strand
CGGATTAAACGGGTTCGGATAGTTTTGATATAGTTTAAAATAAGTAGGATAAATGCTGCCGGTATTGTTTATATTGGTTATAAAATTAACTACAGTATTAAATAATGCGGATGATACAAGATAAGCATTTCCCGGGTATTGATTTGTCATTACATTTATACTCATCTTAGATGTTGTATCATAAAGAAAACTCGAAGTATAACCTCTTATACTGCCGCTATGCCCCCAAAGTGTTCTGCCGTTAATTATATATCTAATAACACCTAAACCGTAGCTGTTATTTGACTGAGTCGAAAATGTCAGCATTTGATTCAATGATTCCGATGAAAGCACCTGTCCGCCAAAGAGTAATTGATACCATCGAGTCATATTTTCTGAATTAGAATACATTGCTCCTGCGCTCCATGCGGAACTCAATAATGAAACTCTGGGTACGGAGTTAATATTTATGCCATTAGTCCATGGCTGAGATACTGTATCGGGTATTGATTCTTCTAATGGAAAAAATGTGTTGTTTAAATTTAAGGGAGTGAGAATTTTCTCCCTAAGATTAACCGATATATCAGAATTCGTAACCGATTTTATTATTAAACCCAAAAGAAGGTAGTTAGTATTTGAGTAATGAAAACCCTGCCCTTTCGGAAAATACGGAGACGATAAAAATCTTGCAAGTAATTCCTGTGTTGTCCAGAACCTGTTTGGATTTGAAAGTATTGAATCGCTGAAACCCGGATTTTCAGTTATATCAGCTATACCGCTTGTATGATTTAATAATTGTCTAATAGTAATTGCAGAATCAATAAACTGATAATTGTCTATCCAGTGATAAATTGAATCGTCAAGATTAACTAAATTTTGTTCTCTGAGTTTTAAAATAAGTACGGATATAAAAGTCTTTGTGTTGCTTGCAATACCAAAGTACATATTCTGTGTAATATTAACACCTTGATGGGAAATACCGCTTACACCGAACCATGTCCCCTGTCCGGGAATAGTTAATGAGGAAGAAACTCCCTTTAAGTTTATGGCAAGTCTGACACTGTCAAGAGTATTCTGCAATTTATTAGCAAGTGTGGGGTCAAAACCATATAATTGTTTTATGTTTATTAATATAAATAATACAATCAAGTAAAATATCTTCATTTTATTTTCTTTCAAAAACATAATTATTTTAATAAAATCATTCTCTTCGTCTCCGAAAAACCATCTGCCGCCAATTTATAAAAATACACACCACTATTAAGACTCGTACCATCGAACGTGGTTTCATACGTGCCCGGAGCGAGTTGCTCGTTTACCAACGTTTCAACTTCCCTTCCAAGTGCATCAAATATTTTTAAAATGACTTCTGAATTCTGACTTCTGACTTCTGGCTTCTGTACATCAAACCTTATCTTCGTCACCGGATTAAACGGGTTCGGATAGTTCTGACTTAATGAATAAGCAGAGGGAACTTCCGTACTGACGTTTCGTATTCCGATTATTTCCGAAAATATCCTGCGCCATACAGAATTATCTGTACCGGCAAAAATACTATTATTTGTGATTAGTAATGCCTTCACTGTTGTATTGGTGCCAAAACCCTGACTTTTTGCAAACCAATTCGAGCCATTATTGTTAGAGAGAAAAACTCCATTTTCATAAGTTCCTGCAAAAATATTATTACCGGATGCGGCAAGCGAATACACTGTCATATTATTTAAACCAACCTGAATCCAGTTCATTCCGTTATTCGTTGAGAGATGTACTCCTCCGTAATAAGACCCCGCAAATAAATTAATACCGGAGGTTACAAAAGACCACGCATCTATACTGATAGGTGAAGTTAGAGACCAGGTTGAACCGTTATTTGTTGAACGATATATTCCTTCGTGTGCGGTTCCGGCAAAAATATTATTTTCGTGGATTATAAGTGAAAGAATCTGTTTGTTATTCAAGGAAGTCTGTGCCCAGTTCATACCATTGTTTGTTGAAAGAAAAACACCATTAAATGATGTTCCTGCAAAAACATTATTTCCGGATGCTGCAATAGAGGTTACACTTTGGTTATTCAACGAAGATTGAATCCAACTTGTACCGTTATTTGTTGTTATCTGAATTCCCAATCCGTCTGTTCCTGCAATAATATTATTTCCGGATGTATCAAGTTTCCATACAGTTCTGTTATTGAGAGAAGTCTGTGTCCAGTTATTTCCGTAATTTGTTGAAATATACACCCCATAATCTATCGTACCCGCAAGAACAATATTATTCTTTAAAATCAGCGAGCGTATATCTTTTCCATTTATTCCTGATTGCACCCACTGTGAGTTCAAATTCAGAATTAAGAGCGTAGAATTTAGAATGACTAGTGAAGCAAGAAAAAATAACATCTTCTTCAAAATTTAAACCTCCAAAGTTTAATTACTCAAATGTAAGAATATTAAACATATTATAATATTACAATACGGCTGTCGCAGTCCGTTCATCAACCGTTTTGAAAAAATCAACAATCTATTTTATTAATAACATTCTTTTTGTTTCTGCAAAACCATCAGTCGTTAATTTGTAAAAATACAAGCCGCTATTAAGACTTGTACCGTCGAACGTCACTTCATATGTTCCCGGAACGAGTTGCTCGTTTACCAGCGTTTCAACTTCCCTTCCAAGTGCATCGTATATTTTTAATGTGACTTCTGAATTCTGACTCCTGAATTCTGACTTCTTTATATCAAATCTAATCTTCGTCACCGGATTAAACGGGTTCGGATAGTTTTGCTTTAATGAATACGCCGATGGCATTACAGAGCTGATTGTTTGCACTTGTAGAATATCTGAAAGATATCTGTGCCAAACCGAACCTGCTGTGTTTGAAAAAGTACCTGCAAAGATACTATTGTTAACTATTAGTAACGAATGAATAGACGGTGGTGGATAACTGAATCCCTGATTTTTGTTTGTCCAGTTTGCTCCGTTGTTTGTTGACAAATATACTCCGTCTCCATGAAGTGCGCCGTGGTCAGAAATCCCTGCAAAGATTTTATCGCCTGATATTGCAAGACTCCTGATTCTCAAAGTTGCACTTGTTAATAAATTTTCCGTCCAGTTTGTTCCATTATTAGTTGATAAAAACATCATGCCATCTGTCCCTGCGAATATATTTGAACCCGAAACTGCGAGTGACCAAACCGGAACACTGCTTAATCCTGTCAAAGTCCAGTTCGCTCCGCTATTGGTCGATAAATATACCCCTCCTGTGTTGTAAGTTCCTGCATAAATATTTGCACCTGAAACTGCAAATGTCCAGATTCCACGATCCGTTAAACCGACGGATGTCCAGTTGGCTCCGTTGTTTGTTGACAAGAAAACTCCACCGTTGTAGGTTCCTGCAAAAATATTTGTACCTGATACAGCAACAGCCCTCACGGATTGACCGCTTAATCCGGTATTTACCGCAGTCCAGTTGGAACCATTATTTGTTGACAAATAAACTCCGCTATAATTTGTACCGGCAAATATGTTTGAACCTGATACTGCAAACGAAGTTATTTCCATACCCGTTAATCCTTTAACACTCCAGTTCGTTCCGTTATTAGTAGATAAAAATACTCCGTTGTATTGCGTTCCTGCAAAAATGTTTGAGCCTGAGATAACGAGTGCATTAACCGTTCCGCCTATAGGTGCAGAGGTCGGCACCCACTGCCCGCTTGCGTTAATCGCTGTTAGCAAGAATAATACTACAATTAACTTTTTCCCCGATAAAAAGAATCGGGATTTCACTACGTTCAACATTCCTCTAAATTTTATGTTTTGCTTTAAGAACTTAGTTTACTTTATTAATAAACTGCATTGCCTTTAATTGCATAATAAACCGCTTTTGTACTTATTTGAGCATTGATTTTCTTTTGTAAATATATTTCAAAATAGCAATAATTGGAATCATTTGGCATCAACTGTAAATCCCTTCCAAACGGTTCAAGCGTAGGAAATACTAAATAGCCCTCCGCGGGAAAAATAGTTTTCCCTGCCAGCCAGTCAAACTTTCCATCAGGCGGCGGTAACAAAGTCGCGTTATTTACCTTGTCGAGCTTAAGCATAGTTATCAATGGTGTTGTATAACCTGTGATAGTATCGCGATAAACATTGTTCTCATTGAACTTTGTTTTAATAGTCGTTGAAGTCTGAAGATTCGAAAATGGAATTTTATAAACATTCTTCATCTTCAGTTTCCACGCAAGCGGTGTTAAATCGGGACTTTGAAGGTCAACCTTAACCAGTTTTAATATAATCGTATCGGCCGGAAGAGATTCAATAAAACCCTTTCCAAACATTTGATTAGAATAATTCTGGTAAACCACGCCTACGTGATAGTTTTCGGGAATGGAAATATTTAAACCGATAAACCCGGCAAGATTATTGTGATAAAATTCCGAAGGTACTAATCTCCTGAAATAACCCGCAAACTTTTCACCCGTTATAATCTCAGGATTTGTAACAGATGTGTCATATCCCTGCGGCGGTCGTTCTCCAAGCATAACTTTACCGACACAAAATCTTTTGTCCGCATTTGTGACATCACACTGAACCCAAACTTCAAGCGGCTGCGTGGGGCTTTCAATTATTGAATTCGAAATTAAATAAGTTGTCATAGTATCGCTGTAATACTCCATAAAAGAGCGTCTGTATAAAGTATCAACGAAATAATGTGTTTCGGAATAATCCCAAACGGTCAATAAGAAGTTATCCGGAGGAATAGGCGTATTATTATTAACAGCGCAGTCTTCGCAAGAAATTAATGTAATAGAAATCATTGCTATAACGGCTAACATTACTATTAGTTTTTTCCCCGATAATAAGAATCGGGATTTCATTACGTTCAACATAACTCTAAATTTTATGTTTAAAATCACCCACGGCTCTCACAGTGGGATTGTCTTATTTTAATAAAATCATCCTTTTCGTCACTGAAAAATCACCTGCACTTAATTTATAAAAATACACTCCGCTATTTAGTGATGAACCATCGAACGTTGCCTCATACGTTCCCGGAGCAAGTTGTTCGTTTACCAACGTTTCAACTTCCCTTCCAAGTGCATCGTATATTTTCAAAGTAACTTCTGAATTCTGACTTCTGAATTCTGACTTCTGTATATCAAACCTAATCTTCGTCACTGGATTAAACGGGTTCGGATAATTCTGACTTAATATAAATTTTGCAGAAATGGATGAACTGATGATATTCATTGATGTTAAAGTTGTATCGCCATAACTAATTCCATTTAGTTTAC
>JBHELA010000229.1:0-4759 GCA_041859005.1 Ignavibacteria bacterium | reverse complement strand
TTCAGCAAGTCCGGCATCAATAAACAATTTTGAATACAATTCGGCATTAACTCGTCTTTTAGCTGACCAGCCATCTAAATGAGGAAACTTCACGTTTAAAACTGCAGCTTGTATCTCATCAATCCTGAAATTACCGCCAATCATCTTATGGTAATACTTAGGTTTGCTTCCATGAACTCTTAAAATTCTTAGTTTTTCACCAAGAGCATCATCATTTGTTGTAACAATTCCGCCATCCCCGAATCCTCCAAGATTCTTGCTCGGAAAGAAAGAAAAACATCCAATATCACCTATACTGCCTAATCTCCTTCCGTCCTTATAATTCACTCCAATCGCCTGCGCACCATCCTCAATCACCTTTAAATTGTGTTTCTTGGCAATCGCCATAATCTCATCCATCTCCGCCGACTGACCGTACAAATGAACTGGTATAATTGCTTTAGTTTTTGTAGTAATCATCTTCTCTATACCTTTGGGATCAATGTTAAAAGTAACAGGATCAGAATCAACAAAAATAGGAACAGCATTAAGTCTTGCAACAACACCAGCAGTTGCAAAGAATGAATAAGTTGGAAGAATGACTTCATCACCTGGCTTTATGTCAACTGCCATTAATGCAATTAGTAAAGCATCTGTTCCCGAAGAAACTCCAATCGCATATTTTGTCTCTGTATATTTCGCAACTGATTCTTCAAGTTTTTTAACTTCTGGTCCAAGTATAAAATATTGCGACTCCGCTACATTTATTAAAGCTCGGTTAATTTCTTCTTTCATTGTTGCATATTGCGCCTTTAAATCAAGTAATGGTACTTTCATATAATTAATAATAAATTTATAAAAATTATTTTTAATTTATTTATTTTTCGTTGTATTTTCTATGTAATAATCTCCCTATTTCATAAACTTCAATATCGCTTTCCTTTTCACAAATTATAAATCACTCACCCCTTTCCTGTCTCCTGCTCTCCCTGTGCGTTCTGTGCATCCCGATTTATCGGGACTCTTCTTGCTCTTCCTGTTCTTACTGCTCTTCCTGTTCTTACCGCTCTTTTCTGCTCCTAAAAACCACAAAAGTTTTCACCCCCAGTAACGTGTAAATATAAGCAAAAAATAGAATCAGTAAATACCAGTAATTTGTAGTTATTTCTATCCTGAATAAAATTATCAAAACGATATAAAATGAAATAATAATTATAAAAGATATTGAAATAACCTTTTGTAGTCTGCTTTCTGCATATTTGAATAAATAACCGTTAATCGGGAAATGAACTACACAATATAAACCATATCCTATAAGCATAGCTAAAAATATGCTATTAAGCAAAGATGCATCTACACTTGAAGGTAATAAACTAGGAAAATATTTCAGGACGATAATAATAAAAAAGCTGTACATAGCTATCAACACGAGTAAAAGATAAAATGATTTCCTCGTCTGTCCTTTACTTTTCTCCGTATTTAACGAATAAATATACTTCTCAATCATATTCCCTATATAAAAAACCGGAGCAGCAATACCCCATGAAAAAGTAAATGCGTTTGCCGTTTCTGCCGGGAAGAAATTGTTCACAACATATTTGATAAAAACTATGCCTAAAGATAGTGAAGAGTTAATTATAAAACCCGACATTGCAAGTTTATAAAATCTTTTTACATTGTTCCCTTTCAATAAGAAATATTTTCTTGAAAAATAAACTACTGATATAAGCCAAACTAATCCAACTAAAGGGAAATATATAGCATAATCCGATGAAGGCACAGCCAATATAAGTACAATGTGAATAACTGAATATGATAGAAAAACAAAGAAGTAAGAAATGAAAGCACCGTCAAAAAGTACCCTGAATGCTAACACATAAGAAAAAACTACAAAAACCGCATATAGAAAAACTGAAACAGAAAACAATGTTGTATTCCTGTAATCATCAAAGAAAGAAAGAACAAACGTAAATAAGGATGCCTGCATCACAACAAACAATAGTATCTTGAATGGTGAAATATTCTCTCTCGAAAATGCATAATCAAATCCAAGTATGCTGAATGTTATAACTAAAGCCGCAGTATAGTAATATTTATTAAATAAATTATAATCCCTCTCATTAAGCAGATATGCTGATAGCAGTAGCATAAATTTTGATAAGAAAAGCGACGCTCCGATTATAATAAATCTTGATACACTGAAATCTTTTCTCGAAAATCCCATTATTACTGTTTTATACCCTTCTTTGAAACTTGATTAATCTCTAACAAGGCGAATCAATTATTACTTGTCCCGTTAGGCCCTCTTGGTTCAATCAGGGACAATATGTTTATGTCTTTTCCGTACCTTCGACAAATTCCTTGTTTTCTCCGTGAGCTCCGTACTTCGAGTCGTAGATCCGCCGTTTAGTCGAAGACCCTTCGTCTGTCGAAGACCCGCCTATCTTTTTGGCGGGGGAGGGTTGGGCAGACGGTCATTGCTGAAAACCCTTAATGTCCCGATAATAATTTATTCATTATCTCTGTGCGCTCTGTGATTCTTCTCTGTGCTGCAATCCATAAAAACGATGTAATAAAAACAAACTTTTTACAAAAAAAACCTCACTTATGTAATTACTTTTTTCCATTAGATTTAATCATTTTCTGAGCTCTCTCTGCGAACGTTGCTCTTCTCTGCGTCCCTTGCGGTAAAATTTTTTAAGCATTATATTTATTCTTATATAATCTGTGTGTGCTCCGTGATTTTCTTTGAGTCCACTGTGAACCAATTCCAAAAATTCCTTTCTTTGTTTGTAGCTTTTGCTACACCGTGAGTTCTGTGAACCTATTCCAAAAAATCTTTCTCTTTTAGCTATTGCTACACCGTGTTCTTTTCGTTCTTTGCGCCCTCTGCGTTTAAAATTTTTCTGGCTCTTATCCGCGTTAATCTGCTTCATCCGTGTAAATTCGTGTTCTATTGTGCACCAAATTCAACAATCCCGAGTTTCTTATTTACCTAATTCAATTTTTGGGATTTGTGCTTTCAAATGTCAGTTTGATGTAATTCTCTTAATCTTTGTCAATATCTATCCTCGCAGATTCTTGTTGTCCTTTTTAAATTACATTTCTTCAGCTTAATAATTATATTTTACAATGTACATTAAAAAACTAAATATATCTTTCATTTTCTTGACGCTTACAAACCTTGCCTATTTTTTCTTTTCATCAGTCTCTGGATATAGACCTATAACAATTATTCTAAAATCTATACTTGGCATTCTTCTTTTATTTGCATTTATTGCAGATTACAAAATTTCAAAAGTAAAAATTGATATTAGATATCAGTTCTCTGCAAATTATCTTTTAAACCTTAAAAAGAACAATCACGAATTATTTGCCGCTATATTTTTATCCTTGAGTATTTTCGTTTTAGCGGTCGTTTCTGTAATTTGGTCTCCTGCAAAATCTTATGGACTTTTTAAAACACTGAATTTATTTCTAAATACTATTTTTATCACCCTGATAAATATCTATTACATAAAAAGATTAACTCTCCAAAATCTAAGACTTCTTCACATAATATCTATTTCTTTAGCCTTATTAACATTAATTGTTGCTTTTGTATTAAATCCATTCAATTATGATTCGAGTCAGTCAATCAGCTTAAATCGGTGGAGTCATATACAATACAGCAGTTTTCTTGCATTAATTTTCTTTATTTCAATCTATTCATACCACAAATCAAAAGGTACAATTAGTTCAAAATCTTTTTTCAGAATGATTTATCTTTTGTTGTATAGTCTTATACTAATTGGCATTTACTATTCTGCTTTACGGTCATCCATTATTGGAATGTTTCTTGCTTCAGTCATGTTAGTATCATATTCTATAATTAAGAGAAAATCTATTTCTGTAATCTTGACGCTGACATTTCTTGTTTTACTTCCTGTAACCTTAATAATATTTAAGCCGTTTGGGGATAATAAAGCAGCAGTTAGATATGGGAATATTCTGCAATTCGAAGACTTAAAATTTAACAACGATGGACCCATTCAATCAAGAATATCAGCATACAAAGAATCTCAAGAAATTAGTATAAAGAATCTTCCATTTGGTACAGGTTTCGGAGGCTATAAAACTCAATCAAGATTAGCCTATTACTTGAATTATCCTCATAACATATTCCTCGAAACAATAATCGAGCTTGGCATACCGGGTACAATTTTATTGCTCCTATTATTCTATTTCCTTATCAAAGCCACAATAAAAATCTCTCCAATCCTCACTGCAATGTTTGTTTATGCCCTCACCCTCGCATTCTTCTCAAAAGACATCCCCAACCAATCCTTCCTTTTCCTCATTATCGCAATAATCATATCAAGTAATAAATCTTCCCAATAACCCTTCACTTCTGTTCTCTGTCATTCCAGCATGATCTTAGCTGGAACCCATAAAATAACTCCCTCACTTTATTATCAACATCAATTTTTAATACTTGTGTTATAAACGAAATCAAATCTCATGTTCACGGCCTAGAATATTTTCTTCTATGTGTTCTTAGTCTTCTAAGTGCTCTGATATTTTCTTTTTCCTTAGTGATCTTAGTGCCTTAGTGGTGAAAATCTCTTTCTCTAATCATGTACCACAAGTTTCTTCTTTCCTTAATTCCATTTTTGAGATTGGGCTTCTAAGAAACTTGATTATATATATGATTATTAAACACCAATATTATTACTTTTTCTACAAACAAAATCAGATCTCACGTTCTTGGTATAGAATATTTTCTTCTAAGTGTTCTTAG
>JBHELA010000175.1:0-12987 GCA_041859005.1 Ignavibacteria bacterium | reverse complement strand
TTTGGCGGCGGTGCACACGGACTGATGGGAAAGCTCGCCGATACAATCCTTATGCACAACGGAAAAATAAAAGGTATCATGCCGCGCTTTATGGATGATGTAGAATGGGGTCATCCGGGTGTATCCGATTTCATTTATACTGATACAATGCACGAACGTAAGGCAAAGTTTCTTCATGGCGTTGACGGACTCGTCGCACTTCCCGGCGGAACAGGCACGCTTGAAGAACTTCTCGAAGCAATCACACTCAAGCGCCTCGGACTTTTTCTTAAACCAATAGTTGTCCTGAACACAAGAGGATACTATGACCCCCTGATTCAAATGCTCGAAAAGGCAGTATCGCATAAATTCATGAATGAAATCCACCTTCAGATGTGGCGATTCGTCTCCGAACCAGAAGAAGTTCTACCTGCCATAAAATCAGACCCGGAATGGGACAGCGGCGCCATCAACTTCGCCCTCAGCAAATAATTTATTTCAGTTTGCAGCCTCTTAAAGTTCTTTCTATTAGCAATAATTCAAATCTTTTCTCGGTGATCTCGGTGAACTGTTGGTAAAATCTTCTCTTCCTATTTCATAAATATTTCTTGTTTTCTTCTTTAACTCTATCCGCAAGATAAATCTTGATTAAAGACTGATACGGTACATCCTTCTTGTTGGCAATAGATTTCACATCATCCAGCAACGATTTCGGAAGACGAATCGAAATAGACTCTGTTGAATATTTTAAATTAGGAAACGAAGTTATCTTCGTGTTATTAAATCCGAAATAATCAGTCGCATCATTCTTTTCCCAGAAATCAAACTCATCCGTTTCGTTCTTAAAAACCGGCATCGTTTTAAGTTTATTTGTCTTTATTAATTTCTTCATATACTTTTCTTTCCTTCCTGCTTTGTGGTCTTGCAGAGATTATTCTGATTTTATTGTTTCTTATAGTGAATATAGCTATTAATTTCTTTTTTCCTGTTGTTCCCATTATCGCATATCTATCTTCCTTTCCTGAATACCGTACTCCTGAAAGTATAAATTTCGAATCTGCAAAAATTCCCTCTGCTTCTTTGATTGTAATGTTATGTTTCTTAAAAATCTTATCGGAATTGTGTTTATCCCACTCAAAACCGGTTATAAAATCAAAATTATTCATCCTTGTTTGTATATGTTAAATATATACATAATAATTATTACTTTCAACAAAATTCCCTGGTTTTCCTTTGTGCGTTCACTGTAAAGATCCGGAAAAAAGTTCTTTCTCTTAGCAATAAAATATATTTTTCTCGGTAATTTCAGAAAACTCAGTGCTAAAATCTTTTCTTTTATCAGTGTAAATCATAATAAAATCAGTTCTTTCAGCGTGCATATCTCTTTCCTTTATTCTCATTATCTTTTCTGTATTTTTCAGTGTGCCGTCTCAAAAGTCTTGGGTTTCTGTTTTCTGCTTAACTTCATTTTCTTTTCCATAGCTTCGTAAACCTTCCTTGCTTTATCCAATTCGCTGCTAAGCTCATCCTTCATCCCGAAACTGTGATACAAAATCGCTCTTAGCAAATAATACTTACTGTCCTCCGGATTCCTGGATATTAAAAAGTTTACATCATCAAGTGCCTTTTCTTTTTGCCCGCTGAAAAAGTTATTCGTTGCCCGCTCAACTATTGCACCCATGCATTCAGGGTCTTGCTGAAGTGCTTTATTAAAATAAGATTCCGCAAGTTCATACTCTGCTTTATCGCGGAGTATTACTCCGATAGCACAATAGCAGTCATTGTGTTCATATCCCAGCTCCAGTGCGTCAAAAAAAGACCTCAGCGCCTCTTCGTTTCTTTTCGTATTCTTATATGCTATCCCCATGTTGTACCTGTACTTGCCCTCTTCGGGACAAATCTCAGACGCAGAAATAAAATATTCAAGCGCCTCCATGTGTTTCTTTGCTCTTCCGAGCTGTTTCCCTTTCTCGTTTAATCTTTCTGCCTGCTCTTTCGACATCGTGTTTTAGTGAATTCTATTTGTAAAGTTTTAAAATTTAAAACCATTTTTGTTTTAGATTTCTTGTATTTAATATTCATTTCAGAAAAAACAGAATTAATATCATTAAAAATAGTAAAAATTCATTTAACTTCCTTATCATATAATTGGATGTAAATTCAGGACAAGACAGTTAAAGCTAATGAGATAAATGTCTTCATATAATGTTTATTTGTTGTTTAATTTAAATAGTATTTAGTACAGTACCAAAGTAATCGAGTCCATAAATACGTCACACTTTTCCAATACTAAAATACAGATAATATATAACTATAGCTATTTTTTACTTTTAGATTTTGTAATTGTTCTATAAATATTGGAAAGCAACAATAATATTAAGAAGAAGAATGGTACAGAATAATTAATGTAAGGTACGTAACTATTCATACATAATTATTAACGTATTCTGGTTTCTTTATCTTTTGTAAGTCGTATTTTGTTACTTATGCATAATAGGGTACTGATCTGAATAGGACCGTAGAAGTTTTAATCCTTTATCACTGCAAAGACCATATATAAAGTTTCTTTGAATATCCCGGAACAGAACTTCGGGGGAATGTATCTTATCGATTTCAGAAATACGTTTTAGGGAACAAGTTGATGTATAGAGATTAAAAAGCGCCTGAATTCCGGGGTTAAGGTCATTCCTGAAATATCCCTGCTTAATACCTCGCGAAATTATATTTCTGTAATACTTGAAGGCAAAACCCCGAATAAAATCTTCAATAATCTTGTATGCAGAGGGATAGTAATGATGAATATCACGCATTAAATCAACATGCATTACACTATTTTTAGCATATGAATGCGAAACAGCTTTCAAAAGATTTTCAAGTGCGTTAGGTGATTCCTTTTTTGCTTTCTGAAATGCTTTACGGTCATCTTCAATGTTAGAGAGTATAATGTAATCGAGAAGTGCCTCCTTGCTTTCGAAATAATTATAGAAAGTTCTTGACGATATTCCGCTTTTAATTATTATGTCGTTCATCGATACTTTGGCTAAGCCATTCTTACGGATTAGCTCAACTGCGGATTTGATTATATTAACTTTTCGCACAGCTATAATATATGATTATATTCTAATTGTGTAAAATATATTACTATGTATATTTTACATGACAAAATTAGTAAGAATATATATGAGTGTCAATATAATATTACGGAAATCCGTATCCTCGTTAAAACAGTCGGAGAAGCAACCTTCAATAGAAACGACAGCTATTCATATACCGTAGGGCGAATGCTGAAAGGAATTGATAAAATATATGAGTCTTTCTATTTTAATTATATGAAAGAACTAATACGCGATAAAATATTAAAGAATTCGATAGAGCTGCTTCTTGCAAGAGGCTTGAAGGAGATATTAATTTCTGATATTGTCAAGAAAGCTGAAGTATCAACAAGGACATTCTACAAATACTTTGAAAGCAAAGAAGCGTTGATTGAGTTTCTTATAATGCAAGGGGTAAAGGGGAACATGGCATCGTTGAAAATGGTGAAACAGCAAGTGAAAGACCCCATAGATGCATATGTCATATTCACAAGCACTACATATCCGGGCGTAAAGAGAATGAGTGCCCAGTTTTTTATCGACCTTGTAAAATACTATCCTAAGCAGTTTGACCTTATAGATTCTTTCCTTCTAAAAGACGTGGTGGATTTTAACACTGAGTTAATTAAAAAGGGGAAAAAGATGGGGTATTTCCGAAAAGGAATTAACGAAAGATTGTGTGCAATCTACATCGCAGAGGCTGCTACTAAAACTATGTTCGATATATTCCTCGGCCGTAAAGAGTATACAAAGGAGCAGGTATACCTTGAAATCCATCGGATTGTTATGTACGGAATCTGCACAGAAAAAGGCAGCAAAAGATTCAAGGAAGCCGCAAAGAACTATTTTCCCGAACTGTTCGGTTGATTTTATATACAGAAAACCATAATATGGAATGATTATACATTAAACAACCACTCTAAGAAGGATTCCCCGTCTGATAGTCTTAATATAAATTAGCCAATATCACACTACATTGCAGAAGTAATCCTGCACAAATAATACACATCATAATATTCATTAACCTGTTTATATTCTTGAAACTTTATTCCGCACGCTGTTGTTGTAAAATATCTATAGGAAAATATTTTACTATATATATTTTACATTGATAATATATTTAATATATTTAAAACAATTAGAACGGCACTATGATTACAAGCTGAATATTATGCAAAAATCAAACCGATAAATGCAGCTATACTCTATATGTTTAATATTACTTATTTGCTTTTATAAATATTATAAAACTTAAACTTTAAAAAGAAAGGAAGCATTATGTTTCTGGAAAAACTATTCGCTCTTAAAGACAAAGTAGCGATCGTAACAGGCGGCGGCAACGGAATCGGCAAAGCGTCAAGTTTAATGCTTGCAAATGCAGGAGCAGCTGTAGTAGTGTCAGATTTAAAACTGGCAGATGCAAAAAAGGTTGCAGATGAGATTACAGGTAATGGCGGTAAAGCTCTCGCTGTGGAATGTAACGTTACTGAAGATGCACACCTTGTGAAACTTGTCGATGATACAGTAAAGACATTCGGCAAGGTTAATTTTCTCGTCAACAATGCCGGAGGCGGTGGTGGCGGCAGAGAAAATCCATTCAAGATTACAGTCGATGATTTCGCATGGAGGTTTAAACTCAATGTATTCAGTGCGTGGAGACTTTCACAGCTCTGTGTCCCTCATATGAAAGCAGCAGGAGAAGGTTCAATCGTAAACATTTCTTCTATGTCAAGTATTATGGCGAGCCATAATATGAGTGCTTACGGAGCAGCAAAGGCAGCTATGAATCAGATGACAAAATACCTTGCTATGGATTTCGGTCCTGAGGTTAGAGTAAACGTTGTCGGACCGGGTGCTATTAAAACAGATGCACTCGCCACAGTCTTAACCCCCGAAATGGAAAAGGCAATGCTTAAGAATACTCCGCTGGACAGACTCGGACATCCTGATGATATCGCAGGAGCAGTCCTGTATTTCTGTTCACCCTCATCAAGTTGGGTAAGCGGACAGCTTCTGTTTGTTAACGGCGGTGGTGTACAATCATTAGAATAAAATATTTTAAAACTTAAATAATAATAATACAATGGAAGACACAAATAAAAGAATGCTTGAAAATCCTTTCTCACTTGAAGGAAACACAACAGTTATTACAGGTGCGGGCGGTGCTATTGGCGGTGCAACTGCAAAGATATTCGCAAAGGCTGGTTCGAACGTTGTTGTATCAGACCTGAACTTAGAAGCTGCAAAAAAGATTGCCGATGAAATTAATGCTGAATTTCCCGGAAGAGCCTTTGCTTTGAAAACAAACGTCACGGACACTAACGACCAGAAAGCACTTGTTGGTGAAACGATTAAGAAGTTCGGAAAGATAACAACATTGATCAATAACGTAGGATGGGGTGAATACACTCCATTACTCGGAATCACAAAAGAATATATGGTAAATTCTTATGTATTAAATACCGTCAGTACATATGAACTCTCAAGCTTATTTGTACCTTATCTTGAAAAAGAACAGAATGCAAGTATTTTGTTCTCAGGTTCAAGAGTCGGCGATACTGCATCTCCTGAATTTTTATCATACAGCAACGCAAAGGCTGCCTTGTTTAATATGGTAAGGTCAATGTCCGTTGCACTGGGTCCAAAGATAAGATGTAATATGGTTATGATAGGTTCAGTTGATAACGGAGCAGCAACACTTGATGCTGGATACACACAGGAAATGCTCGATAATTTAAATAAAGCTATGGTTATGAAAAGAAGAGGATATCCGGAAGATATAGCTTATTCATTCCTTTTTCTGGCATCACCAGCAGCAAGATGGATTACGGGTCTGCACTTATACGCAGACGGCGGCGGAACGTATAAGAGCAAAATGCCTACAAATGATTAATAAATAACTAAGACAGGTGCGTAAGCACCTGTCTTTTTTCTATTAAATATTGAATTAAGCATATGATAAAAATTGTACAAGTATTAATAATACTCTTAATATCGTCATCGTTTCTATTCTCTCAGGAAAATAACCTTGGTATCGAAGTTTCAAAAGCTAACTGTAATGGTTTAATTGTTTCTGCAATACAGGTTAATATGTCTGAAGGTGGCAAACAGGTAAGCGATAAGTCAAAAGAAAATGAAATAATAAAATCTTTTGCAATTGGAATAGGCTCCGCGTTTGAAATAAGTATCTTCGATTTTGCTGTGAGAAATATTAATAAACTTGACTACATTAAATCCGTTGATTACAAATTGTTCTCAACAGGCGTGTCCGATAACTTAACTCTTATGATTATTGCAGAGTTAAAGGTACAAGGGGAAGAGAAAACTGATATTTCGAAAGGTTTATTTGTAAAGGGCAGAGGCTTAAAAGATTTCCCGATTCTGATAGAGAACAATTCATCACGCTTATCGTTGATTCTTACAGGCGGTCTGGGCACATTCACAGATTTTGATGCCTTCTTCAAAATGGGTGACGAATTCACTAAAGGCAGCCCTATTGCTTCAAACCCTGCTCAACCGGGTTATGCTTCATGGCTTGAAACAAGCTATGAACTCGGATTAGGCGGACTTATCCGGTTGGGAAACCTTCCTGTTTATCCGTATTTTGGAATCAGTGGAATGGTTACAGGGACAACAGGTCAGGATTTATATACTAACTATACAAGAGGTTTTACAGACTTTGAAAAAGGATATTTAGGTGTAATTTTTAAAGACCCGCGTAATGGTTTCGTTGCAAATTTGTCCGCAGGAAGACAAAGCTATCAGTTGAATGACGGTTTGTTGTTTTCAAAGTATTCAGGATCAGCAAATGCAGGACCAAGAGCAAGCCTGTTCTTATCCGCACGAACCGCCTACGAAAAAACCGCCCTGTTAAAAATTCGTTATAAGAGTATTACACTCGAAGGTACTTTCCTTGAGCCTGAAGAGTTAGACTTTTCTCCCTCAAACACTCAGTTTGTGATAGGAACATTGGGATACAACGACAATACCGCTATAGATGCAGGTTTCTCCTACATCAATATAGTAAACTCAAACTCAAAGTATGCTAATAAAAGTAATATCACTATGACCAAAGAGGGTCTTTACGCATTTAATCCGAAAATCTGGATTAATTCCTTGTTCGGGAATAAAAGTATTAAACTTCGGAGTGAGTATGTCTACGAAGGAAATAGAAATTTTGATATGGGAGCTTATGCTTTTTATGCATCTGCTGGATATGTTTTTGATATACTTCCTTTCAGCCCAAAACTTACTTACAGATATTCTTACATGAGCGGAGATGATTCTGCAACTGTTAAGTATGAACGTTTCGACCCAATGCAGACAGGTGGTTTGGGAAATTGGATACAAGGTCTGAATTTCAGGAAAGTCTGCGGTAACGGTAATATTGGGGCACACAGAGTACAGCTTGACTTTTACCCTCAATCAAATATGCTTGTATCATTGGATTACTTTTACCTTTGGGCACCGCAGCTTTATAATCTTGGCGGCTTACCCCCTTTGTCAGGTTTACAGGACAATAAGTTAGGTCAGGAAATTACTATGACGTATAAATATTTTATATCGAACAAGTTTACACTTTTAGGAATAATTTCAACAGCATTTCCGGGTGATGCTATTAAAAAAGCTTTTAGTAAAGAAACTAATCCCTGGACAACAGTCCAGTTAGTATTATTTATGCACATTTAATAAATAAAATTTAAAATTAATATGAATTCAAATAAAATTATTTACAGCGCAGCAATCGGAAACGGTATTGCAAACACAATTATAAACGGAGCGATAACCTGGTTCACTTTTAAAAGTATGACGCAGGTGCCTTTTTCACTCGATTCTATCTCGAACAAAGAAGTTACAGTTTTTGGTACTATGTTTCCCGTTGTACTGGGTTTAACTTTTATTCTCGGAATAATTACATTTTTCACTTTCAAAAAGACTGCGGAGAAAGAAAAACTTGCAGACTTGGCAACTATAAATAAACCTTTCTTCCCTGATATGATAAAGTTTATTTTCGGCAGAACTCTTGCTGCCTTTGGTTTTATGATGGTTGTAGCAGTATTGTTTCAGAGAATATTCGGAACAATTATAACAACCTCTTTAATGGCAACAATAATCGTCGGCATAGCGGCAGGTCTGGCAGCTGCTTATATAGGTATTTCAGTAAGCAAGGAAGTAATTAGAAAAAATTAAATTAATATACTCTATGAATCGATTCAAACTATTGTTAATAGTATTAATTTTGTTTAGTGTACAAACAATCTATTCACAGGAGAAAACCTTACCGGTTAATCTGTCCGTAATTTATCCTGTCAGCATAAACACTTCGAAGTCTGATAATGTTAATTTTAACATCGGTATTATTGGCTCAAACATAAACTCTCTGAAAGGTTTTGGAGTAAATGGAATTTATTCCGTTCTTGAGGGTGATTTAAAAGGCATACAGATAAACGGGGTTTATTCTGAAACCAGAAAGAAACTTAAAGGAGCACAGCTATCAGTTGGAATAAACGCTCTGACAGAGGACGGAAGCGGTCTGATGCTCGGTGGTATTGGAAATATTGTCTTTGATGAATTCAGCGGTATTCAGCTGTCAGGCATTTCAAACCTTGCCTTCGAAAGCGTTAAAGGTATGCAGATTGCAGGCTTGTACAATCTGGCTGGCAAAGACATAAATATACTTCAGTTCGGTCTTGCCGGAAACGTTGTTGGAAGAGAAATGAAAGGTTTACAGGTCTCAGGTCTGTTTAATCTTGCAGCTATCTCCAATAAAGGAGCTCAGGTTTCATCAATAAATCTGACTAAGGCACAAAACGGACTTCAGTTTGGTTTTATTAATGCCTGTGACAACAATGAAGGTCTACAGTTCGGTATTCTCAACGTTGTTGGTAAAAAGCAAAACGGTACTACCATCGGACTTCTAAATGCTTTTCCTGATTCAAAAGTTCAGTTACTTTTAGGCAGTGGTAATTTAGCCTATGCAACAATTGGAGCACGCTTTAAGACAAATGGAATTTACACAAGTCTCATTATGGGTGCACCGGTTGTCATTTCTAACACTTCAAAATCTATTCTGTTTAATTATAATTTAGGATATTCTCTCGATCTTAAATATCTAAACATTAACACCGACCTTGGTTTTACGCACATTTCGAATGAATCAAATCAGGTCGAAAACAAATCAAGTAAGAATCAGTTTGGTATAACATTAAAAGCCGGTCTCGAAAAACAAATTCTTAATAAGCTTGGAATCTTCGTTAACGGCGGATTCCTTTATCTGGCGGACAGTTACAAAAGTCCAACGTTTTCGAATAAATTTATCATCGAAGGAGGGTTTACTTTATTATGAGAAAATATTTATTGTTATTCTTAATTATAATCTTAAGCTCAAACATATATTCACAGGATTCGGTTAGTAGCGATACTAAGCTGAATGCAAAATTGAAGTTATCTAATATCGGAAAAGATTACTCTCTTGTTTCGCTCGGTGATGATTTTGCTGGAAAAGAGTTATACAGAGATACTATTGAATTACTTACAGAAAAGAAAAGTCTTCGCACATTAGGCAATAAAGAATACGACTCCACATTTAAAGCAAAGAAAAACTATATTTTGCCAATAGGAGAGATTATTGTCCTTAATATCGGTGTCTGGTCTATAAGCAGATACCTTAATCCTCAGCCCTGGGCTCGTATCAGTTTTAATTCTATATCTGAAAACTTTAAGAAACAGTGGGTGTGGGACTCTGACCATTTTGAAACAAATCAGTTTTTGCACCCTTATCACGGAAATACATATTTCAATTTTGCCCGTTCAAACGGACTGTCTTTCTGGGAATCCACTCCATATGCTCTCGGAGGAAGCCTAATGTGGGAATTAGTGATGGAAACAAATTACCCATCCAGAAATGATTTAATCACAACCACACTTGGTGGTATTGCACTCGGCGAAATGACTTACAGACTTTCATCATTAGTATTGGATGAAAGAAAAAGCGGCAGTGAAAGGTTCTGGCGTGAAGTTGCAGCACTTATTATTGATCCTACAAGAGGTCTAAACAGAATCATAAAGGGCGAAGTCTCTCGCTACAGACCAAAGAGTGAGTATGAACTCGAACCCGTGAAAAGTACTATAATGGTTGGACCAAGTTACTTTTATGAATCAGGTGGTATCTATAAAGGAAACGGAAATTTATCAATGAAACTTGATATGTACTATGGAAACCCATTCACTGATAAATCCAGAAAGCCTTACGACTTCTTTAACATCAAAGGAATTTTCAGCCTCGGAACACAACCTGTCGTTTCTCAGGTTAGCGTTCTTGGGCTGTTATTCGGTAAGAACTATAAACACAAAAAAGACCAAAATATGCTTCTTGGTATGTTCCAGCATTTCGATTTCTTCAGTAATGTATATTACAAAATCGGTGCCAACAGTCTCGGTGCAGGTATAATATATAAATTTCCCGCTGTCGATGATGTTGATTTTGAATCAGGTATGCACGTCGGCTGGATTGTTCTCGGAGGCGGCTCTAACATAAAAGAAGCATTCAAATACGAAGCAGACGGAACAGCATACAGAGATTATAATTATGGAACAGGATTCACCTATAAATTTGAATCCTTGCTAACACTCAAAGGCAAAGGCTATCTGTCACTCGGTCTTTACAACTATAAGATTTATACACTCGATGGAGCAGATGGAGAAGATAACCTTTTAATGTTCACTCCAAGAATCGCAGTTGCCTTATCACCGAACACAAATATAGGCTTTGAATACAATAGTTTTATCCGTAATTCAAATTATAAGAAGTACAACGATTTTACAACACGTGTTTATGAAATGAAATTGTTTATTTCTAATAGTTTTTGAAATGATAAATTATGATTAAAAAGAGTTTGCTTGCAATTTTATTTTTCGCGGCTGTATCTGCTTATTCTCAGGATTCGCATAACTGGAATATTCCTTACGGAACATATTCCACCCTTCTTGGCGGAGCAGTAATCGGCAGCGCATATGACCTGAGCGCTTCTTATTACAATCCGGGTATGCTCTCTATATACAACGATCCTGGGATTGTTATCGGTGCTCAGCTTTATAATTTAACTAAACTCAAAATAGATTATCAATCCGATAAGAATAGTGATTTAACAAAAAACGGTATTACACCTATACCGGGTTTCGTCGCAGGGAGGATAGGGAACGATTCAACTGCTTCAAATAGTTTTACGTTTTCACTGCTCGGAAGACAGTTATACACTACACTTCTTGAACAGAAATTTGATTATAAAGATAATAACTCAAACCGCTATTTTGACCTCTACATAAATCAGGATATTCGCGAGCAGTGGGGCGGTTTTACCTATTCACGAAAACTTAATGAAAACTCAGGTTTCGGTATAACAACCTACATTTCATACAGGACACAGGATATAAGGTACGATTACAGCAATACAGGTAATGAGAACAATAACATACAGCCTGCCTTTCAGCAAAAAGGTCAGTATTACTACTGGAACGTCAGCGCTTTATTCAAAATAGGATATGCTTTTAAAAAAGGTCCCTTAACTACGGGTTTAACTATTACCACTCCTAATATAAATATTTTGGGCAGAGGGGAAGTTTATAGTTTTAAATCTATCACTGGAATTGACAGTCTTAATCTTCTGGAAACAAACTATCAGGATGGACTGAAGTCGAGACACGAAAATTCTTTCGCAGTAGGTTTCGGTTTCGGTTACGACTTTAATTCATTCCGACTTCACACGAGTTTAGAGTGGTTTAACGCAGTAAAGCCTTATAAAACGCTCGATGCACATACATTCCAGGGACAGTCAAACGGTAAGATTATTATGCCTGAAGTTATTGCAAGTACAAACAGCATTATCAATTACGGAATAGGTCTTGAACTGTTTCCAAAATCAAAGAACCAGTTATACCTCAGTTTCAACACTGATAATTCCACAATAGGCGGTAGTGGAAAATCTTCAATGCTGATAACGAATTACAACCTGAAACATATAAGTGCAGGAAGTATATTTGAGTCATCGGGTATAAAATTTTCTCTCGGACTTGCATTTGCGTGGGGCGATAAAGAAGTCGAAAATTCAAAATCTCAGAACAGTGAAAACCTTATTACAAATTCAAACACTGTTTTATCATACAGACAGGTATCAATTCTTTTTGGAATAACTATTCCCGGAAAGAAATCAATCTAAAAACTTTAGTTATTTGTCACTAAATAACTGAACTATATCAGAGGCGGGTCTTCCTGATAAGATTAATCTTTGCATTTCCCCAAAGTAGGGAAGAGCTTTCTCAAAAAACATTTTATATCCTTTACAGAGGTATGCTATATTCCCCTTGTCTTCATTAACTATAAACCTGTGTTTGGGACATTCGCCGTAACACATTTTCAGATATTCACGTTCTTATATGCTATCCCCATGTTGTACCTTTACTTGCCCTCTTCGGGACAAATCTCAGCCGCAATGCTGAAATATTCAAGCGCTTCCATGTGTTTCTTTACTCTTCCGAGCTGCTTCCCTTTTTCGTTTAATCTTTCTGCCTGCTCTTTCGACATCGTGCTTTAGTGAATTCTATTTGTTAAGTTTTAAATTTGAAACCATTTTTGTTTTAGATTTCTTGTATTTAATATTCATTTCAGGAAAAACAGAATTAATATCATGAAAAATATAGTGAAAAATTTATTCAAATTCCTTATCATTATTTCTGTGCTGACACCAAAATCATTAACTATGCTTTTAGCTTTGCTTTTCTATCAACTTCTAAGTAACTTAACTAAATTTATGTTTTATCAATATAATTAAATCCGTGAAAATTCGTAAAATCCGTGTAAATCAGCGTTCTATTATATTTCTAAGTTTCTTACTTCCTTAATTCCACACCTGGAATTGGG
>JBHELA010000261.1:0-3161 GCA_041859005.1 Ignavibacteria bacterium | reverse complement strand
TAAACCGATTTCTCGCTACGTGGCTACAGAGTTTTACCACGAACAGGACTTGGCAGGGGCGCAACTCCCTGTCTCACCTGATTAGAATTCAATCCGATATTCTTTCGGATTTAGTATAAGCTTTTCTTGGCACTCATTTTACTATTATCATTTTTTTGGTTTCTGAATAATTACCGGCTGACATCCTGTAAAAATAAACACCGCTGTTTAAGCCTGAGCCGTCGAAATTAACTTCATAGATTCCGGGTATTAGTTTTTCATTAAGAATTGTTTGCACTTCACGACCCTGAATATCATACACTGTTATTTTAACGCTGCCCAGTTTGCCTGTTTCGAATTTAAACTTAGAGCTGCTGTTAAACGGATTGGGATAGTTTTGTCCCAGTCTAAACTTATCGGGCACTGCGGCAACGGGTTCTTCCGCAAACGTGGACCCCCCGTTGGAAGTGTAAAGAACCGCTCCGTAGTTTCCGACCAGCCATCCTGTGTAAGCATTTATAAAGTGTATCCCTCTATTGCTTGCAAGCATTGATGTATCAGGAATCTGCATAGACCAATTCAATCCTCCGTTTGTGGTTCTGTATAATTTTTTTGAACCGGCTACGGCATATCCTGTATATGAATTCACAAAAGATATTTTCGGGATTGAAGATGCCGTATCCCGTAGAATTTCTGTCCAGTTTGCTCCGCCGTTAGTGGTTTTCTTGATAAGTCCGGGTACACTGCTTGCATAATATCCGCACATGTAGCCTGTCAGGGAGTCTGTGAATTTGTAATTTGACATATACATATCCGGCAATCCCCATTGTACCCAGTTAAACCCTTTATTTGTGGATTTGTAGAGATATCTGTTGCTGCCAATAAAGTAACCGGTGTTTTGATTTGTGAAATAAATAGGCTTGTTACTCCCGATATTTGTAGGAAGTGTTGTTGTATTAAAACTGCTGCCGTTGGTAGTAATATACAACAAGTTAGAGGAGTTTGATACCCAACCTGTGTTTTCATCGTAGAAGAAAATGTTTCCTAACGACGCCGTGCTACCCGAAATCAAAGTAACCCAATTATATCCACCGTCAGACGACTTTGCTACTGAACTTGAATAGGGGGGATAATTTTCTGAAAATGAACGAAACATTACGAGCGGAGAACACATAAAAATATCATTTATTGAGCTGCAGAATATTGCAGTCCAGTTTATACCGCCGTTTGTGGATTTATATATACATTGGTTATCGCTTACTATATAACCCGTTTGTGCATCAAAAAACTTTACTGTATTAAAATTTATTGTATAATCTATCCTTATTAAATTCCAGCTTGACTGTCCGAAGGCGGACGAGGTAAATAATATTAATAAAAATACTGTAAATGATTTTTTCATGTGGGTAATATTTATTTTATCTTATGAGAACCATTTTCTTGGTTTGCGAAAACACGCCTGTATTTATACTGTAAAAATATATACCGCTTGAAAGTTTTGAGCCGTCAAAGGTTGTTTCATAAGTACCCGGCTGAAGCCTGTCATTTATAAGTGTTGATAACTCCCTTCCGGTTATGTCAAAAACTTTTATAACAACATTCCCCGCCTCCGATATTTGAAAACGAATTTTTGTAACAGGATTAAATGGATTTGGATAGTTTTGGTACAACATGTGTGATGACGGTGCAACTGCGGGGATTACTTTAATTCCTGATATAATTCCGGCTGTTGTTTTCAGGATTACTCCGCTGTTTCCCACAAGCCATCCTGTGTGCTCGTTCAGAAAATTTACATAGACATGCTCATTGGTCGGAGTAGGCTGATAGAACCAGTCTGTTCCGCCGTTTGTAGTTGCATACAAGAGTCCTTTTTCTCCTGAAGCCCAACCGGTACTTCTATTTACAAAATCAATACACCGGATATTCTTATCTGTCGAGACCAGACTGCCTGTCCAGTTAAATCCGCCGTTCGTTGATTTTGCCAGCAGTGTATTTAAACCGTTGCCGTAACCTGTTATGTAAACAGTGTTTGAATCAGCAGCCGAAACATATTGATAATTTACTGTCGTAAAAGGTCCGGGTTGACCTACCCAGTTTGCACCTGCATTTGTTGTTTTTATTATTCCGCCGCTTGTACCTACAATCCATCCTGTATTCTCGTTTATAAAACTTATATCCACATAGTAGATTACATATGAATTTGACTGGTAAGACCAGTTAACTCCGCCGTTTGTAGTCCGGTATAGGGAACCCTCCTGAGATGTGTATGGACCAAGAGTCCTAGAAAGAGAGCCCACAATAATTCCGGTAGAATCATTTAAGAAATGCATTTTATAGAAATAATAATATATTATACTAGTGCTACTAATCTTCACCTCGGATAAAAAATTCCAGTTGTTTCCGCCGTTTGTTGTTTTATATATTTTTGCAGGGGAATATCCCGAACTGTTTAAAGAATAGCCTGTATTATCGTTAACAAAATTTACAGACAAAACAAGGTCTCCGTTAAGAGACCATTGCTGAACCCAGTTGTTTCCGCCGTTAGTTGATTTTAAAATAGAACCCGTTCCGCTTATATACCCTGTATATGCATCGCTGAAGGAAGAAAATATAAGGTTATTTATTGTTCCAGAGGAAACCGCTATCCAGTTATATCCGCCGTCGGATGTTCGCAGCATTTTTCCGGCATATCCCGAAACCCAGCCATTCAGCGAATCAACAAAAAATACTTTTGTAAAGTATCCTGATATGCCTGCGTTTTGAATTGTCCAGTTTGCGCCTGAATTTGTTGTTTTAAGTATTCTGTTACCGCCAACACAGTATGCTGTAGTTAATGATACCATTTGGATTGAGGTTAATGTGTCGCTTGATGAATAACAGTTTGCCCAGTTTACTCCGCCGTTAGTGGTTTTTTGAATAGTTCCTAATCCGTTAATACTCAAACCATTTGTGGTATCAGAATAATCAAAATCCTTTCTTGTTTCATAACCGAAACGAAACCAGTCTGAACCGTTATTGGTAGTGTAATAAAAATAGCCATATCCTCCACCGGTTATTGCTTTACCGTTTTCGAGAAGGTCTAGCCGGTTTAAATTAGCAACTGAGGAGTTAATTGTATATGATGACCAGTTAACACCCGCGTTTGTGGTTTTATAAATTACACCATAATCATTTACTATCTT
>JBHELA010000099.1:0-11152 GCA_041859005.1 Ignavibacteria bacterium | reverse complement strand
AATGAGAGAAGGCATATTACATCTGATACTGAAAAGAATAACGTCGTGAAAAAAAGGCAGGAAGCTGTTTTCAGCAAATATCTTTTTGAAGACAATAATAAGGGAAAAAGAATAGGTGTGTCAAAAAGTTTACTTACGAATACATTATATCCGTTTTACTATAATCTTTTTACTAAACTTGGTTTTACCGTGATTTTATCGGACAAGGTAGATAAAGGCGGGTCCGATAAGATAAGAAGTTCTTATTGTTTTCCTGTTGAGTTATCCCATGGATTTTTTCAGAACCTGATTTCCAAGAATGTTGATTACATATTCCTGCCGCACATTAGTCAAATGGAAGGCCGGGATAAATTCGAATACAACAGAATGTGTGTGTTTGTTCAGGGGGAGACTTATTTCTTAAAATCTACATTCAGAGATGAGATTGAAAGAGAGAAGGGTTCCGTGATACTTTCACCTGTTCTTGACTTCTCAAAAGGTATGGAAAAGACAAGGGAAACATTTGCAAAAATGTTCGACGATCTTGGTGCAAATATGAAGAACTTCAATAGCAGCTTTGATTTTGCCGTAGAAAGTTTTGAGGGCATGAAGAGAGATTTCAAGATCATTGGAAAAGAAGTATTAAAGGAAATAGAAAGTAACCCTGAAGAAATTGCACTGGTACTGTTTGGAAGACCATATAATGCTTTTGCTCAGGAAGTGAATTTAAACATACCGCATAAGATTGCGTCTCATGGTTACAAAATAATTCCTTATGATTTTCTGCCTTATGATGAGAAATCATCCTATGAAAATATGTACTGGTTCAGCGGCAATGAAATCCTTTCAGCGGCGCGATATGTAAAAGAGCATAAACAACTTTTTGGTATCTTTATTACTAATTTCTCTTGCGGACCTGATTCATTTATAATACCTTATTTCAGGAAAATTATGGGTTCGAAACCTTCACTTACGCTTGAGCTTGACAGTCATACTGCGGATGTTGGTGTTGAGACAAGAATAGAGGCTGCACTGGATATTATCAAGAACTATATTATTTTGAATAAAGATACAAATGAGGATGAATTCTACGATTATGATTCACTAAAAGTTATTAGCGAAAGCAAAGAACTTTTCGTAGAAGATTTTAAAGGTAATAAGTTCCCTATACATTCCGCTGACGTGGAAGTATTAATACCATCGATGGGCAGGTACAGCACAGAAGCATTTTCATCCGTTTTCCGTTCAATGGGTATTAACAGCAGACCTCTTCCGGTTCCAACTTTTGAGACTCTGAAGCACGGCAGAGGGGTTGCTACATGTAAGGAATGTCTCCCATTTTTACTGACGACCGGTTCTTTGTTAGAATATTTGGATAAAAAGAAAGATACAAACATGAAAACTTTGTTCTTCATGCCTCACGGATACGGTCCATGCAGACAGGGACAGTATCATACACGATTAAAAGATATACTTCAGACTTCAGATATAAAAAATTCAGGTGTAATATCAATGGATGATGAATCTTCATTCAGTGATTTCGGAAATGATTTCTTTATCAGGCAATGGACCGGACTTATGATTGCTGATACAGTTCATGATATTGAAAATGCAATCACTGTGCTTGCTGTTAATAAAGATGCCGGATTGAGAATCATCGACGAAAATTGGAAGCTTGTATTAAATGCTCTGGAATCCGGAAACAATGGGGCTATTTACAATCGGTTAGGAGAAATGGCAGACAGATTATCAGAGATCGAGTTAAAGAAAAATTATAAGGATGCGAAAGTAGTTTCTCTTATTGGAGAAATATATGTTAGACGGGAAGAATATTCAAGACTTGACCTGATAAAAGTGCTGACTGAGAACGGATTTATTGTCAGGACAGCACCCATAACAGAATATGTATATTACACTAATTATCTGCAGAGAAATAACATAGTTAAAGCTTTTACTCCAAAGGAAAAAATAGCATTATTTATTAAGGAGAAGATACAGAAAAGGATAGAAAAGAAGGTCAAGAAAATACTTTCAAAATCAAATCTTTGTTCGTCAGCAATGATAGATGTCGAGAAAACAATTGATTACGGAAACGAACTTATTTCTGAGAGGCTTATTGGAGAAACTATTCTGACCGTAGGATTGTCTTTAAGGGAAATACTCGACGAATCATGCGGAATTATTACTATTGGTCCTTTCAATTGTATTCCAAGCAGACTTGCAGAGGGAATACTCAGTAAAGAAATGACGCTTGACGGTAAATACAGGTTTGGGAAAATGCAAAGAAACGGATATCCTGAATCTGTTCAGAACCTTCCATATCTGCATATTGAAACTGACGGAAGTGCTTTCCCTCAGATAACTCAGTCGAAAATAGAGATATTTATGATGCAGTCAAATAATCTTTATGAAGAGATGAAATTAGTGAAGCACAAGCATCACTGATTGTTTTTCATGTCGTTAAAATAATCCTTACACACAGATAAATCCTCAATTAACAGATTTAAGTTCATAAGACTTTCAGGTGTCAATTCGAAAAATTTACTCTTAAATGAGTCTGAAATAATCGGGTCAGAATTATTTAAGCCTTTTAGAATTAATTCAGTGAGGTTTTTTAGTTCTGATGTGTATTCGGACATGAACTTATCGGAATTTTCTTTAGGAACAGAACTCACTGAAATTACCTTAATCAATCCTTTCAGAAATTTGGCTTTAAAGATTATATCACGAAAAGATACATCACTATTCCCGGTGTTTGTGTATTCAATAAGAGCGGAAAGCTCAAATTCATTCTTAAGCTTTCCGCCGGAAAATTCTTTAATATCGAGTATAAGGTCTATTGTATCCTCAGAGAATCTCATTGACCTTTACCGTGACAGTTTTTGTATTTCTTGCCGCTACCGCATGGACAAGGATCATTACGTCCAACTTTTTCTCCAACATGTACTGGTTGATGCTTTCCTGTTCTAGCTGCTTCATTTTCCACTGGATCAAGATTTGCAGAGTATCCCATACCGTCTGATGTATCATGACGCGTTTGGAGTCTTGAAGTGTTTACAGACTTCGGACCCTGAATCTGAGTCTCTTCCTGTGACTGAATTGTAAATTTAAATATAAAATTAATCGTATCGATAGCTATAGTATTAAGCATTTCTTCAAACAGCTTGAAACCATCCATCTTGTATTCAACAAGAGGGTCTTTCTGTCCATAAGCACGGAAGTTAATACCTTCTTTGAGGTCATCCATTTCACGAAGGTGTTCTTTCCACTTATCATCAATAATTGTGAGCATTCCAAATCTTTCGATTTTACCCATAAGTTCTGTACCGTATCTGTCTTCTTTTCTCTTGTAGAATGCCTTAGCTTCGCTAAGAATTAATTCGTGAATTCCTTTTTCTCCGAGGCTTTGGAATTTCTCCGGAGTAAGTTCAAGCCTTACAAGAAATGTTCTTTGCACTTCATCAATAAGACCATCAAGATCGGATTCAGGGAAATAATCAGCGACTATTTTATCGACATTCTTTTCAACCATCTCAAAAAGTTCATCTTTCAGTCTTTCGCCCATGAGAGCCTGTCTTCTGCGTTCGTAAATTACTTCTCTCTGTTGGTTCATCACGTTATCATACTCAAGCAATCTCTTTCTGATAGCAAAGTTGTTTTCTTCGACTTTCTTTTGAGCACGTTCAACGGAGTTAGTAATCATCTTATGTTCGATTGCCTGTCCGTCTTCTACTCCAAGTCTCTGCATAACGTTTGCAATTCTTTCACTTCCAAAGAGTCTCATAAGGTCATCTTCAAGCGAAAGGAAAAACTTTGATGAACCCGGGTCGCCCTGACGACCGGCACGTCCTCTGAGCTGCCTATCTATACGTCGTGACTCGTGACGTTCAGTTCCCATAATGTGCAGTCCGCCTGCGTCAGCAACACCGGGACCGAGTTTAATATCGGTACCTCTGCCTGCCATATTTGTTGCGATAGTAACCGCACCCGGCAGACCCGCATTTGCAACAATCTGTGCTTCGCGTTGATGCTGCTTTGCATTAAGAACTTCATGTGGAACACTTCTTCTTTTTAGCAGCCTTGAAATAGTTTCAGAAACTTCGACGCTGGTTGTACCAACAAGGACAGGTCTTTTGTGTTTCCGCATTTCTTCAATCTCATCAATAACGGCATTGTATTTTTCCCGCCTTGTCCTGTATATATGATCATTCTGATCGTCCCTTACACATTCTACGTTCGTTGGTATGACAACAACATCAAGCTTATATATTTCAAAGAATTCTGTAGCTTCAGTCTCGGCAGTACCCGTCATACCTGCGAGTTTCTTGTATAACCTGAAATAATTCTGTAGTGTTACTGTAGCGAGCGTTTGAGTATCTTTTTCAACTTTAACACCTTCTTTCGCCTCAATAGCCTGATGTAATCCTTCTGAATATCTTCTGCCAGAAAGAATACGCCCTGTAAACTCATCAACAATCATAATCTTGGCGTCCTGAATAACGTATTCAACGTCCTTTTCATACAGACCGTACGCTTTTAATAGCTGCTGAACTGTATGTAGCCTGTCACTTCTTTCGGCATAAACTTTATACAGCATTTCACGTTTTGCTTCTCTTTCTTCTACTGATAAAGATGCATCATTTTCAAGCTGAGCAATCTCGGAACCAAGGTCAGGCAGAGTAAAGAAATCTTTTTCCTGTGCAGAAGGTGCAAGATACTCACGGCCTTTTTCCGTTAAGTCTGTAACGTGTGATTTTTCCTCGATGACAAAGAATAGTTCGTCGTCAACAAGATGCATATCGCGAGCTTTATCCCTGTTATAGAAGTTATCTGTTTCAATCATTAACTTCTTATTTGCAGGGTCAGAAAGCAATTTCTGAAGTTTCTTATGTTTTGGAAAACCGTGGTTTGATCTTAATAGTAAGAGACCAATACGTTCAAGCTGCTCAGGTGTCGGAGTGCCTTCTGCGAGTAACCTTTCACATTCTCCTGTAAGTGCTGTAATAAGATTCTTTTGAGCATCAACCAGACGTTTGATTCTTACGTTCATTTCGTCGAACTTATGAGTTGGTGCTTCTACAGGACCTGAAATTATTAGAGGTGTTCTTGCTTCATCTATAAGGACAGAGTCAACTTCGTCAACGATTGCATAGAAATGCTCACGTTGTACGAGGTGGTTTACATCCACGACCATGTTATCTCTGAGGTAGTCGAATCCAAATTCATTATTTGTTCCGTACGTGATATCACAGTTGTACATTTTTCTTCTTGTTTCAGAACTAAGGTCATTAAGAATAACGCCGACTGTCAATCCATGAAACTTGAAAATCTCGCCCATCCATTCGCTGTCACGTTTTGCAAGGTAATCGTTAACCGTGACAAGGTGTACACCTTTACCCGCGAGAGCATTGAGGAATAGAGGCAGTGTTGCAACGAGAGTTTTTCCTTCACCTGTTGCCATTTCAGAAATCTTACCCTGATGTTGAACTATACCACCAATGAGCTGGACATCAAATGGAATCATGTTCCATTTGATCTTTGTTCCTGCTGCTTCCCATTCCTTGCCAACAAGTCTGCGACAGGTGTCTTTCACTACTGCAAAAGCTTCAGGAAGAATTTCGTCAAGTGTTGCTTTTATGGTTTCGTAATAATCCTTGTTAAGCTGATCCAGTTCATCATAAACTGCGTATCTTTCTTCATGTTCAAGGTCGGTCTTTAGTTTATCCTTTAACTCATTTATTCTATCTTCAAGTTCTTTAACTTCAGACTTTATTCTATCTTTTAACTCCTGAGTCTTTGCTCTGAGTTCATCATCTGATAGAGAATTATATTCAGCATAATACTTGTTAATTTCGTCGACCAGAGGCAGAACTAATTTCACATCCTTTTCGTGCTTACTTGGAAAAAATTTTGATAATATCTTTAACATAATTCGGTTTATTTTAGTATAATCTTTAATTTAACATATTATAAGAACAAATAATATTCATAAAACGATTCATTTCCTTTGATTTTATGCTGATTTAAAGGATTTTTGAGGGAATTGTGTAAAATCAGACTAAAATGTGCTTTATTTTATTAATGGAAAATGATTGAAAAATACTGTAATTTACAAAGATATATTTTTTGAGAAAATAAATTAAAATTAATATTAAAGGAGATATATAATGGCTATAATAATAACGTCAGAGTGCATTAATTGCGGAGCCTGCGAACCTGAATGCCCAAATACTGCGATTTACGAGGGCGGTGCGAGCTGGGCTTTAGCAGGAACAGAATACGGAGAAGGGCAGGATGCACCCTCAGGAGCAAAAGGGTTTTTCTCAACAGATTTCTTTTACATAGTTCCGGATAAATGTACAGAGTGTAAGGGATTTCATGACGAGCCACAGTGTGCCGCTGTGTGTCCGGTTGATTGCTGCGTACCTGACCCGAATCATATTGAGACAGAGGAAGATTTACTTAAGAAGAAAGATTATCTTGACGGATTGGGAAGATAGTTGAAATTAGAATTCAAATAATTAATAGTAAAGAAAAGATATAATAAAAAGGAATCATTTTATTTGTTTTTCACTTTCAGGTGTTGATTCAATAGTAACCTGATTTTCTGAGTGATTATCAGTTTGTTTTTCTAAATTATTAACAGAGTTCTCTTCTGAACTTAAAGTGCCGTTGGATTCATCGGCACTTTTTTTATCGAAAATTTTAGAGTATCCAAGGAGCACCATTAGAAAACCGATGGTTACGGAAATATCTGCAACATTAAAGATTGGCCATGAATAGAAGGTTTTTCCAAAGAGATTGAAATCAGGGATATTAAAATGGAAAAAATCGACTACCTTACCGTAAAACAAAGGGGCATAACCGTATATCGCACCGTAGAAAAGTCTGTCTATAAGATTTCCAATTGCGCCTCCAAGAATGAAAGCCAGTGAAGCTCTAAAGTAGAATCCTTCGTTTTTGTTCTTGTAGATAAAATAAATTATCAAGAATGTAGCGAGAAGAGTAAAGATTGACAGTGTAAGCTTGCCACCAAACTCAATACCGAACGCCATCCCCGGGTTTTCTATGAATGTTAATTTAAAGAAATCACCAATCAGATTAATGCTTGAACCGAGAGTCATGCCATCAACATTAATACCAAGTGTAGGTATTTTTATACCTTTGACCTTCAGCTTAGTAAGCTGGTCAATAATAACAACAATCAGAGAAATATAAAGTACTCTCAAGTAAGTATCAGCTCCTGAAATTTTTACATTCAATACAGTGCTGAGTAATAGGAACTATCTCAAGCCTTTCCTTTGGTATTAAGGGACAGGTTTTGCATAAGTTTTTAGGTTCTTCGATGCAATCAGCACATACACCGTAAGTACCCTGATCAATTCTTGTAAGAGCTTCTTCGATGTGTCCGAGATACTTCTCGTCTCTCTGAACAAACATATAGTTCTTTTCTCTTTCCATCTCATCAGAGCCTTGTTCTGCCATGTGGGATGCATAAGAAAGGTCGTCACCGACATACTCACCCGATTCACTATCAACAAGAGTCTTCATGTTTGCACGCGCACTTGCGATAATCTTGGCTTTTTCTTCAAGGAGAATATTCTTAAAATGCAAAAGGTCTCTACCTGAGTATCTTTTACGGTTATTCTTGTTATTGTAAACCTTTAGTTTTTTTGCTTTAACAACATCTGACTTGGCTGATTCTTTCTTTGAAACAACCTTTTTCGTAGTTGTTTTCTCAACAGAGACTTTGCCTGCTACTTTCTTTTCATTTTTCTTTGCTTCAGGTTTTTGGGCTACAACTATCTTCTTAGCTGCAGGTTCTTTTGCTACAACTATCTTCTTATCCGCAGTTTTTTTTGCTGCAACCTTCTTTTTAGCCGCGGGCTTTTTAGCCGCTATTTTCTTTGTTGTCTTTGCCATATAAATATCCCTTTATATAAGAATTATAATAATACTTTTTCAATGTAAAAGTCGCAATATACATCATTTATTTCTGTTTTGATATACTCTTTGTCAGAAAGAATTTTATCAGCGATATCAATACAACCAACTTCTTTTGAGATAAATTCAATGTTCTTTGCGAGCATTGAACTAAATTTATCATCAGCTTTAATAAATATCTTTATTTTGTCATTTACATCAAAATCATTATTTTTTCTGTAGTTCTGAACTCTGCTGATAAATTCTCTGACGAGACCTTCTTCCAGCAAAACTGCATCAAGTTTAGTATCAAGAGCTATAGTAATGCCTCCGCTTGATTCAACAATCCAGCCTTCTATATTCTCAGTGAAGAGGTCAATATCATCGTTTGTGAAAGTAAATCTTTCCTTTGATACCTGTCCGGAATTCTCGAGTTCTGAGATTTCCGACTTATTAAGTGATAGAATGATTTGCTGAACTTTCTTTACATCTTTACCGAATTTAGGTCCGATGGACTTGAAGTTTGGTTTAGCTTTCTTGACAATAATATCTGAATCGCCTTCGAGAATAACAAGTTCCTTAACGTTTATTTCCTCAAGGATTATATCTTTGACGTTTTCAAGTCTTTTCTTTTCTTCATTGCTCAGCACCGGAACGAGAAGCTGTTTTAACGGCTGACGAACCTTTAAGTTATTCTTCACTCTTACAGCCCTTACGAGATAAACTATCTTCTGAGCCAGAGACATTTGCTGTTCAAGTTCAGTATCAATAGCACTTGCATCATAGTCAGTGAATTCGCTGAGATGAACAGAACCTAAATCGGGCATAAGATGAGTGTAAAGCTTCTCAGAAATAAACGGAGAGATTGGTGCAATCATTTTTGTGATCTCAATCAGGCATTCAAATAAAGTCTGGTAAGCGGAATTCCTATCCTGTTCGTTTTCAGTGTATCTAAACCGTTTACGGTTTCTGCGAACGTACCAGTTTGAAAGCTCATCAATCGTGAAGTCAAATATATATCTTGCTGCTTTTGTTATTTCATATCCTTCGAGGTTTTCGAAATATTTCTTCTTGAGAGAATTAAGCTTTGAAATAATCCACTTGTCAATTTCCTGACGTTTGCTGAGCTCTACCTTTTTAGTAGAAGCATAATCAAAGCCGTTCATGTTTGAATAGAGAACAAAGAACTTGTATGTATTTATGAGAGTATCAAAGAACTTATTCTTTGTATCTATCATTTCATCTTCATTGAAGTTCTTTGACTTCCAGATAGGAGTATTACCTACAAGATACCAGCGAAGTACATCAGCACCGTGCTTATCCATCATTTCGAATGGATTAACAGCATTGCCGAGTGACTTACTCATCTTTTTCCCAAACTTATCGAGAATAAGACCGTTTACGATTAGATTCTTATAAGCCGGTTTATCAAACAGGAAAGTACCAATTGCATGCAGGGAATAAAACCAACCGCGAGTCTGGTCAACACCTTCAGCGATAAAGTCTGCAGGGTAGTTCTGTTCGAACCATTCTTTGTTTTCAAAAGGATAATGGAATTGTGCAAAAGGCATAGAGCCGCTATCGAACCAGCAGTCAATGACTTCTGTAACACGTTTCATCTCTTTGCCTGTTGCAGAAACAAGCTTTATATCATCAATGTAAGGTTTATGCAGGTCGAATGGAATATCCTTGTAGACTTCATCGAAGTTTGATGCTTTCTTTTTCAACTCTTCAATGCTGCCAATACATTCGTAAACTTCCTTTCCGTTATCATCGATATAATACCAAACCGGGAGGGGAGTGCCCCAGAACCTATTGCGGGAGATTGCCCAGTCTTTGTTTTCTTCAAGCCAGTTACCGAAACGTCCTGTGCCGAATTCAGTAGGATTCCAGTTAATCTGCTTATTCATCTCAATCATTTTGTCTTTATACGTCGTCGTGCGAATGAACCAGGAATCGGTAGCATAATACATCAGCGGAACTTTGTGTCTCCAGCAGTGCGGGTATGAGTGAGTGAACATTTCTTTCTTATAGAGTCTGCCGTCTGCTTTCAGGTCAAGAATAATATCGGGGTCAGATTCCTTGAAGTTTCTGCCTGCGTATTTTCCTGTTTCCTTTCGGAAAAGTCCGTCCCGATGAACAGCCTGCAATACAGGCAAGTCATACTTCTGACCTATTGTATAGTCATCTTCTCCGTAAGCGGGAGCGATGTGAACTATACCTGTACCATCATCGAGCGTTACGAAATCACCGAGTGTAACATAGTATGCTTTCTTTTCAAGTTCAAAGAAATTGAAAAGAGGTTCGTATTCTATATGCTCAAGTTCTTTTCCTTTAAGCTTTTTAATAATTTCATATTCATCTTTTACCACTGACAGGCGGGATTCTGATAGAATAAGCTTTTCATCTTTTGATGTTTTAATTAAAACATAATCCGATTCAGGATTAACGCACAATGCAACGTTAGAGGGCAGAGTCCAAGGTGTGGTAGTCCAGACGAGGAACTCAGCATCTTTATATTCTTCGGATTTTATTTTAAACTTTATATAAACAGAGGGGTCTTTTAAGTCAACATAACCCTGCGCAACTTCATGCGAAGAAAGAGGGGATTCGCAAATAGGGCAGAAGGGCAGAATCTTAAAACCCTTAACCATGAGACCGGCATCGAAGAACTTTTTAAGAGCCCACCAGACAGATTCTATGTATTCATTATGAAACGTGACATAAGCATCATCGAGGTTAATCCAGTAAGCCATCTGCTTAGTAAGGATTTCCCACTGATAGAGATATTTAAAGATAGACTTCTTGCATTCAGCATTAAAATTAATGGCACCGAACTCATAAATATCGTGGCGTGACTTAAGACCGAGTGCTTTTTCAACTTCTACTTCAACGGGGAGTCCGTGTGTATCCCATCCTGCTTTACGGTTAACGCGATAGCCCTGCATAGTTTTATACCTGCAGATAATATCCTTTACAGTTCTGGCAATAACGTGGTGAATACCCGGTAAACCGTTTGCTGTAGGAGGACCTTCATAGAAAGTAAAATGCTTATCAGGATTTTTGGAACTAACACTTTTTTCAAAAGTTTTATCCTCATCCCAGAAATTAAGCATTTCATCTGCTAAATCAGGCAACGAAAAATTATCGGGCAAATTCTTATACATAGTAGCGTTAAAATTTAATAAACATGAAAAATACGCAAAAAATGAGGGATATTCAATGGAGAAAAGGAATTGTGAAGGGAAAA
>JBHELA010000361.1:0-9521 GCA_041859005.1 Ignavibacteria bacterium | reverse complement strand
ACAAACTCGTCGTATTCCATTTCGAAACGAAGTTTGTGTTTTGATTCTTCCTGAGCGAGCATTTTAAAAATATTCTGAAGTTCAGGAACGTCCGTCTTTTTGGAAAGGCGGGTATATAGATTGAACGATGCTTTTTCACGGTTCATTGCAACTATCAGCGCTTCCTGATAACTCATATCAGGTTTAATAACTACGGAATCGACATAGTCGCTAATCTTCAGATCCGATATACTTTTCGAAGAGGCAATAAACATTTTTTCCTCTTTTATCTTTTTTAGCTTTGCTTTATGTCCCACTTCTTCCTGAGCAAACTCAAGGAAAATAGATTTCATATCCTCGTTCTTTATCTTGTCAGCCAGTTGATGGTAGAAATCAACTGCTTTCTGCTCAGCGTCCATAGCAAAATCGAGTACATCATCTATGTTATTAAATTTTTCCATTATGATTTAATATTATTAATTTACTAATTCTTTTGATTCAGCCAATTGCTTTTCAAAGTATTCTTCGAAACGTTTTGTGAGATAATCGCAACCATAATCGAACAATTTTTCGTTTACATCTTCAGCCGTTACTTTTAATGAATACATGCTCTCACCATTATTTACAACTTTATCCTTAAGCATTGATGCTATTTCCAGAGAAATATCCTCAGACAGAATTGAGTTTTCCTTATCGCCAAGTATTACCATTAGCTCTATTAATTGCGAGACTGAGTCTTTTTCAAGTTTAGAATGATATTGAGCATCAAAATTAAGAATGAATTTCTGAGTATTGGAATAGCTTCCGCCCATTTCAAACGGATATGAAGCAGGAAGGATGATATCAGCAAGCAATGCAGTATCAGTCATGAAATAATCCTGAACAACTTTGAAGTCGGATTTGTCTAATAATGCTAAAATCTCATCTTTGTTATAAGCACAACCGACGGGGTCTTCGCCGAATATGAACAGATTTTTTACTTTATTAAACAGGTCTGATGTAACGTTAACGTTATTAATACCCATATCGAAAAGCCCCTGCGAGTTATTCTTTTCTTTAAGAGAAATAAGGCCGGATGAAGTCTTGCCAAGTTTACCGGTGATTAACATGAGATTGAAAATCTCTTTAGCTGTTTCGGAGGATACATTTCTCTCTGCAAAGATAAGTATTGCATTAGGTTCATTGTTGAACTCTTCTATAAACTCAATGAGTTGCTTTTCGGAAGTTATTCCTGATTGTTTTATAAGTTTATTGAAATCCTGCGAGAGAATATTCTTCTTATACTCATCAAACCCTTTAACACGGTCATTTATGAAGACACTGTTTTCAAGACCATTAGACAAAATGTAATGATTTACTGCCTTTAAAAAGTAGTAGTATGATTTAACATTAAGAATATTATCGGCTTTATGCAGAGTTCTATCAAATTCTTTATCAGTAATTACGCTAATCTTAACACCCTTTTGTGTGCTTGCATTATTGACCATATATCCGACAACGGGGTTCTCATAATTTATTTCAGAACCGAGAAGGTAGATTGTTCCTGCATCGTTGATTTGAGAGAAAGGTACATTAGCATCAGAAATGTTTACATAACCATCTCCCCTATTCAGATAGTGGAAACTTGAGAGGCAGCCTGATTTAACGGAGGATGATAATTTCTGAACAAGGAACAATTCTTCATTTGTCAGTCTTGCACCGGCAAAGAAAGCATTATCATGGGGCTTAACAGATTTAATTTTCTTTTTAATAATATCAAATACATTGTCGAAATTAGTTTCTTCGAACTTTCCATTAACCTTGATTAACGGCTTTGTTATTCGTTTGCCGTCGTTCAGATATCTGTATCCGAATTTCGGGAAGCGGCAGATATTTTCATCTTTATTTATTTCACCGTTTACACCCGTGACTTTCATAACAAATCCGTTCTTATGATGAATTCTAAGTGCACAACCGACTGAGCAATAATTGCATATGGTTTCGAATGAATCGAGTTCAAGAGGACCTGGTTTAAACTTGAAGTTTTCGGTAATTGCACCTGTCGGACATGTGGAAATACACATTCCGCAGGATTCACAGTCAGTATCGAGCAGGCTTTCACCGAGGCTCGGAGCAACGTATGATTCAAATCCGCGGTTAACAAGACCGAGAGCATTTGCTCCTACTACATCTTTACATATTCTTATACAGCGTGAGCACAAGATACACTTATTGTTATCTATTTCAATAAACGGATGTCTGAAATCAACATCATACTTCTTAAATTCACCATCAAACCTGTTTTGTGCTGCTTCGTAGTCGGTGGAATATTTCTTTAAATCGCATATATAATATTCCGCGCATCCGCATTCTAAACACCTTTTAGTTTCTTCATGCGCTGCTTCGTGTGAGTATCCAAGTTCAACTTCGTAAAAGTTGCTACGTTTGGAAGGATCGAGCGTCGGCATTTCTTCTCTCAGCTGTTCACCATATTTTCCGATATAATCGTCTTGTATCTGTTTCTCAAAATTATCGCGTTTAGAAATGAACTCATACTTCTCGCCTGTTATCGGCAATCCTGATAGTAACTGATGACAACTTTTTGCTGCTTTTCTTCCCTGTGCAATGGCTTCAATGAGTGTAGCGGGACCCGTAACACCATCACCGCATGCAAAGACTGTTTTAATTGATGTCTGCAGAGTCTTTTTATCCGCATCAATATCGCCCCATTTATTTACTACAAGTTTCTCGTCTGAGCTATTATTAATATCGTCAATAAAGTTAACGTCAGTCTTTTGACCGATAGCTGCAAGTATAATATCAAGTTCAACGTTGAACTCAGAGCCGTCAACTTTTATCGGTCTTCTTCTGCCTGAAGCGTCAGGTTCACCGAGTTCCATTTTATAGCAAGATAGTGAATTTAGTTTTCCTTCCCCGTTGACATTTACTTTAGCAGGTGCGGTTAAAAACATGTATTCAACACCTTCGAGTTTTGACTCATGGATTTCAATCGGATTGGCTGGCATTTCCTTTTCTGTTCTACGGTAAATTATATAGACCTTTGAAGCACCGCAGCGCATTGCTGTTCTGCAGCAGTCCATAGCAGTATTACCGCCGCCTATTACGGCTACTTTCTTACCTGAGAAATCATACTTCTGGCCTGTTAATTCCATGTTGCGAAGAAAATCAATTCCTGAATATACTCCATCAGCTTTATCATTATCGCATCCGATGCTTGTCCCATTCTGAGAACCGATGGCAAGAATGACAGAATCATATTTACCTCTTAAATCCTTATAGCTTAAAGAATCACCAAGTCTGACATTATAATTTATCTTAACACCCATTTGCTCTATGCTTTCTGTTTCTTTATCTATGATGTCATTCGGAAGACGATATGGAGGAATACCGTAACGAAGCATACCGCCCGGATGTGGACTTGATTCATAAATCTCTACTGAATGTCCTTCAAGAGCAAGATAGTATGCAGAAGATAGACCGCCGGGACCGGCTCCTATAACTGCAACCTTTTTGCCTGTAGCAGGTTTACATTCGGACATATATTTATCGCCCGATTCAAAATCCATATCAGTTGCATATCTTTTCAGATAATCAATTCCAACTCCATTACCTTCGAGAAGGTTTCTTCTGCATGCAACTTCACAGGGACGCACGCAGACTCTTCCGCAGATTGCAGGAAGAGGGTTTGTTTGCTTGATAAGTCCAACGGCATCACGATACATTCCTTTGTTAATGAGGGCAATATATCCCTGAACGTCAACACCTGCTGGGCAAGTCTGTTTACAAGGAGCAGTGCAATCGGCATAGTGATTTGAAAGCAGAAGTTCGAGAGCTGATTTTCTTGATTTATGTACTTTTTCATTATCGGTAATAATCTTCATACCTTCAACTATCTTTGTTGAACATGACGGCTGAAGACCGCGCGTACCTTCTACTTCAACGACGCAGACAAAACATGATGAGAAAGGAGTAAGTCTTTCGTCGTTGCAAAGTGTAGGAATTTCAATATCGTAACGCTTAGCGAGCTGGAGGATTGTTTCTCCCTCGTATCCTGTAACTATCTTTCCGTTTAGAATTATATTTAACTTATTATCCATTTATACAGAAACTTTTGATTTTGAATTTAATAAACAACTATGGAATCGAACTTGCACTTAGAGTAACAATCGCCGCACTGAATACATTTATCCTGATGAATAAAGTGCACCTGTTTCTTTTCGCCTGTAATAGCTTGTGTCGGGCATCCGCGTTTGCAGACCATACACCCGGTACACTTATCGGCAACAATTTCATAAGTAAGAAGTTTCTTACAGCAAAGAGCGGGACACTTCTTGTTATTAATATGCGCCTCATATTCATCGCGGAAATACTTAATAGTTGTTAAAACCGGATTAGGTGCCGTTTGTCCGAGACCGCAAAGAGAGGCGTCCTTAATCTGATAAGCAAGTTCTTCAAGTTTTTCAAGATCACCCTGACGACCTTCGCCATCTGTAATACGTGTAAGAATCTCAAGCATCCGCTTTGTACCGACACGACAGAAAGTACATTTACCGCAGGACTCCTTGCATGTAAATTCAAGAAAGAACCTTGCAACATCGACCATACAGGTTGTTTCATCCATGACAACCATACCGCCTGAACCCATGATAGCACCAGTAGCGTTGACAGAATCATAATCAACTATTGTATCTGAGAGATATTCAGGAATACATCCGCCTGACGGACCTCCAAGCTGAACGGCTTTAAACTTCTTATCATCGATGATACCACCGCCGAGCTTATAAATAATATCTTTAATCGTAATACCCATAGGGACTTCAACGAGACCACCGTTTTTAATCTTGCCTGTCAAAGCAAAGACTTTAGTTCCTTTGCTCTTTTCAGTACCGTAAGCAGCATAAGCTTCAGCGCCGTTTGTAATTATCCAAGGAATATTTGCATACGTTTCGACATTATTAATATTAGTAGGTTTCTTCCATAAGCCTGATACTGCGGGAAACGGAGGACGTTTACGGGGCATACCGCGTTCGCCTTCAACTGAAGCAATTAATGCAGTCTCTTCACCGCATACAAAAGCACCTGCACCCTCTTTTATATATATATCGAAATTAAAATCATCTAGACCAAGAATATTCTTTCCGAGATATCCCCTATCGCGAGCTTGACCGATAGCTATATTAAGTCGCTTGATTGCAAGCGGATACTCTGCCCGGCAATAGATAACACCGTCGCTGGCTCCGATTGCATAGGCACCAATTATCATTCCTTCGAGCACCGAATGCGGGTCTCCTTCAAGAACAGACCTATCCATAAATGCTCCAGGGTCGCCTTCGTCGGCATTACATATTATATACTTTTCCTTAGACTGACTGTTGTTGGCAAATTTCCATTTCATACCTGTTGGGAAACCACCGCCGCCACGTCCACGCAAACCTGAATCAAGAATTGTTTTTATGACATCCTGAGCATTGAGTTTTTCATTCACAATTTTTTTAACAGCATCGTAACCGCCGCGAGCTTCGTATTCTTCAATACTTTCAGGGTCTATGTTTCCGCAATTACGCAGAGCAATCTTGACCTGTCCCTCGAAATAATCAGTGAATCCTGTTTCGATAACATCAGACTTTACGAGATATTCTTTAACTGGTGTATAATTCACAAGATGCTTTTCAATTATTTCATCGGCTCTTTTAACATCAACTTCGCCGTAGAGGTAATGACCTGAATCGTCTATAATCTCAACGAGCGGCTCTTTGAAACACATACCGATACAGCTTGTTTTCTTGAGATTGAAATCGAGATTATCGGCTTCGCGTATTCTAAGCAGTTCATCATAGACCTTACCTGCTCCGGCTGCAAGGCCACAGCTTCCAAGACCGACTATTATTTGTGTTTGTGACATATAATTAAAATTTTCTTTTCTGCTTTAGTTGTTTGAAATTTGCTGTTTAGCTGCGAGAGTTTCTTTGCGTTTAATTTCCTTAATTACTTCAACAGCTTTTTTACCGCTGAGCTTACCATAGGTTTCATCGCTAATCATCATCACAGGTGCAAGAGAGCAGCAGCCAAGGCAAGCAACGGTTTCGAGTGTGAAGATACCATCTTCAGTAGTTTCGCCGTCTTTTACGTTCAGGAAATTCTGAACATCTTCAGTAACCTTCTTTACATTCTGCACGTGGCAAGCTGTGCCATGACACATTTTCATAATATACTTACCTGCGGGTATAAGCCTGAATTGAGCATAGAAAGTAACTACGCCATACATATCGCTGACCTTCAGACCGGTTTCCTTTGAAATATAAAGAAAGGCTTCTTTAGGAATGTAACCGAAAATATTCTGAGTACCCTGAAGCAAAGGAATAAGGTTACCTTTTTTGTTTCTGTATTTATTAATTAACGTATCGAGAAGTGCGAGGTCAACCGTATTTTTATTTACAGTTTTATCTTCTTTTTTATTGATTCGTAAGACTCTCATATGAAAAATAAAGTTAATATTAAAAAGTAAAACAACGGACTACCATTCAAGACTTTCATCAAGCTTGATATTGTTGATATCTTCTTCGCTGAGTCCGTGCCACCTGCAACCTTTCTTAGAGCAGATGAAAAAGTCAATTAGTTTAGAACGGGCGCTGATGGAAACGCCGCAAACTGGCGACCCGCAGGAATCGCATTGTTTGCCTTCAACCATTAGAGTATGATCGCAATGGAAACATCTTAAATCACCGACAGGCTTTCCTTCCGTAAGGAATAAAGTTGATTTGGCAGAAAAGACATTCAGATAAGGACTAAGTAGAATATCACCCGATTCGTTCTTTTCATTAACGAGTTTTAATTTCAGCATTTCGGCCTCGATAAGACTTTTCCTGCAATGCGGACAATACGCCTGCAGGAAAGTGCCGGTTTCAAGGATTTCCAAATCTTCATCAACGTGGACATGGGTATGAACTTCGCCCGGTTTTCTTTCGGGCATATAACTTTCAAAACCATAAACCTGATGAAATTTCCTCAGTGCATTATCAAGGTCTTCTATTTCGACAGTATGATTCTGGCAGCCTGAGCGTGTGCAGAAGCTTACTCTTCCGCCAATATCAAGGACAAGAGATGCCATAGGCGCATTGCAGATTTTACACTCGGTAATGGTTTTAATATCCTTTTCGCAGTGAGGACATGAGAACACAGCAACATTGTCAACAGGGTTTTCGATATCGCAGTAATAATTAAAACTACCATAGATTGAACTAAGGTTAATTTTACCTTTCTTGTTTGCAATATCAATCTGCAAAGCAATACTTGCCTCGTTATCGACAAGTTTTTCAGTATCCATCAATGATACACTGCAATGAGGACACTTTAGGCTCAGGGAAAGAGTATTATACATAAAGCTGTATATTTAAAATTTTCTAAAAACGACATGAATAAAAAGGGAAAGTCATTCTTAAATTAGTAATTATTTTATTCAATATAATCAGAAATTGGAAATATGAAAATGCAAAACATATTTTATCCTAACCAACAGAAATTACTTAAAAGGCTTAAAAATATTTATTTTAGAAAATTATAACAGAATAATATTAGAAGAAAAATAGGTTAGAAATAAAGTAAAACTATAAGAAATTTGATTAAAAAAACCGGCGGCTTCCCGAAAGGGAGAACCGCCGATTTAGGAGAACAATGAGAAAACTTTAATTAAGAAATCCCGTATGAAAATGAGATTATCATTAAATGATACCCTTACTTGAGAAGCATCATTTTCTTTGTTGCAATATTATTTCCGTTTACATTCAGAGAATAAAAATATATTCCACTTGAAAGTTCCGAACCATTGAAGTTCATCTTATAATTACCCGGATTCAGAGTCAGGTTTCTGATTTCGGTAACATATTCCCTACCTGCGATATCATAGACCTTAATAGACACATTACCTGCTTTAACGAGGTCGAACTCGATTGTTGTAACAGGATTGAACGGATTCGGATAATTTTGTTTTAATGAATAATCTGTTGGTAATTTATGCTCATAAGTGAAACCGCTTGTTATCATACTTTTGGTATATTTGAAGACCTGTGCACCAAAAGTATTTCCCGCAACAGCAAACATTGTATCAGGATGTACCATTTTTACCTGATAGATTGTATATCCACCATTGTTGGATATTTGCCAAGTCTGTCCATGATTAGTCGTTTTACCAATTACACCGATAACAGCACCTGCAACACCGTTGTTGTAATCGTACCAGTCAGTACAGAAAATTGTACCGGCTTTAACTGGGAAGTTTAATGAATCCCATGAAGTACCACCGTTAGTTGTACAATATACTTGTGAATTGCTACTTCCTGTGAATACAGTAACTGAATCAAGAACTTTTACCGGAGAATAACTTGTGTTGTAGGGTGCCGGATTAGCAGTTAAGGACCAGTTAACACCGCTATTGGTAGTTTTCTGAAGGCCTGCACTGTGAGTCATGTAACCTGTATTTACATTTACCATTTTGACTTTTACACCTACAGGACCTGAATATGCAGATACCTGCTCGCTCCAGTTGTAACCGCCGTCTGTAGTTTTAAAGATTTTAGTATTACCTCCGATACCGGGAACACCGCCAACGACCCATCCAGTATTTTCGTTTAAAAAATCAACACCGTTTAAGAAATAACCTGTTAATAAAGGATTGGCTGTTATTGAAGTATCCCAGGAAGCTCCACCATTTGTAGTCTTTGCTAAAGTACCATATCGACCGGAAACAAACCCAGTATTCGGATTCAGCATGCAAAGAGAAGAAAGCTGATTGCTTGGTGTGTAGTTTGGGGTACTCCAGGATTCACCGCCATTATCAGAAATGAGTATTACATCCGATGCACCCGCATTGAAACCCATGGCAATAACACGACCGTTATTGCTTTGAGCATAAATATCTTGCATTGTAGCAACAGAACGGCGATACATCATTGATGTCCAGTTTGTTCCTGTGTTTGTAGTTCTAATCATTTCGCCATAGGTACCTACAAGCATGAAACTCGAGCCAAATTTATCCATGCTGTATGTATTAAATCCAGTAATAGTTGAAGCACCTGCAAAAGATACAGAAGACCATGTAGTACCGTTATCAGTTGTTTTAAATAAATCCTGAGTTGCTGATGTATAACCCGATACATAAACATCTGAACCTGAAACTGCAATTGAATACATGCTTGCGGTAACAGGCACATTTGTACCTGACCAGTTAACACCACCATTTGTTGTGTAGCGGAAAAGACCGCTGGAGCCGCAAAGGTAACCCGTATTATTATCAATAAACTTAATGTTATAGACCGAACTTGTAACACCAAGAAGGGTAGTATCCCATACAGCACCTGCATTAGTGGTTCTGAATACTCTACCTGATGTTCCGCCTGATACTATTACTCTGCTTGTATCCCAGGCATGCAAAGCATTCAAAGTAGAAGTACCAAGATTTGGTAACATCGTCCAATTTAAACCACCGTTAGTAGTTCTTTGTACTTTTATAGTACTGCTGCCTGCAATAAAACCTGTCTGCTGATTCA
>JBHELA010000325.1:0-2800 GCA_041859005.1 Ignavibacteria bacterium | reverse complement strand
CATGAGATATAACGTTCTCTGTAATAAAAACTATTTTATTTCGATAGTGCTTTTTTATCAGTGATGAGATGACACGGTGCGAAGGTCCAAAGAAAGGGTTCCACCAATCAAAAATAACGATATCCGCATTTTGAGCTTTTATGAACTTAGCCGCTTTAAACCAGGTAAAAGGATTTACGGAATTGATTAATCGAGTGCTTTTAACCTCTTTTATAACATGCCCGCTTGTATCGTTCTGTGTTGTTCCCGGAAATAAAATTGAGGGATACAAAAGTTTGTAATTAACTATTGTAACATCGAATTTAACTTTTAGCAAATCATACAGGAACGAAACATAAAGTGAATTTCCACCTCTGTAAGGATAAGCAGGACCAATTATGACAATTTTCTTCTTTTCTTTCAACCCTTAAAAAATAATGTCACAATATAAATCTTATGAAAATCAATTGTAATTCAATTCTCATAAGCAAATGCTTATCTCTGCAGACGACAGTAATAAACGATTAAAATAAACTGATATTTCCCAAAATAAGGAGATATGTCCTTATTTAACCAGAAGCATTTTAACAGTCTTTCTGATGCTGTTAACAGTATAACTGAAATAATATACTCCGCTAGAATAATTACCCATATTCAAATTGTATTCATAAAATCCTGGGCTGACATTATCTTTATTTTCTGTTTTTATAGTTTTTCCATTTGCATCATAGATTGAAATAGTCAGGTTTCCCCTTTCTTTAATTCCGAATTTAACTTTAGTTGACGGATTAAAAGGATTAGGGTAATTCTGTTCGAGAGTATATTCTTTTGGAATTTCAGAGCTTATATTAATAATTGCATCAGGATGTACATAAAAACTCCATATTGCAGACCACTGACTTTCAGCAGTTCCTGCAATTGATTTCACTCTCCAGTAATAATTATTTCCACCAATTAATTTCCCTGCCGGAACGTTATACTGATTTGATGTTATATAAGCGTAATCCGTGAGTGTAGTAAAACTGCTGTTAGAAGCAATCTGCACAAAGTAACTTAATGCACCAGGGACAGATGTGAAAGTCAGACCCGGCTGTGTAGTAAGAATCGTTGAATTATTCAAAGGATAGACTAACTGAGGTGCGCTTAATGCAGCCCCGCCATTAGTTGTTTTCAGAATAATTCCGTTATATCCTAACAACCAACCTGTGCCCGGATTAACGAAATTAACATTGCATAACTGATAATTACCCGGCAAACCATCTATTATATTCCAGGATTCTCCGTAATCAGTTGACTTCAATAATGTATTATCCCAACCCGTGACCCAACCTGTTCCTGTTTCAAAAAATTGAACGGAAAAAAGGTATGAGGAAATTCCGGGAACAACTTTCCGAACCCAATCAACACCACCGTTTGTGGTTTTAACAATAACACCGTATGAACCGACTGCAATTCCTGTATTGACGTTAAAGAAATAAACATCACGAAACCACGTAGGTTCATTCACGGTCTGTTGAATCCAGTTTTCACCTCCGTCCGATGTTTTAAAAATTTCATTATGGCTACCGACGATGTAACCTGTATTATTATCCGGAAATGCCATTTGGAAAAACTCACTTGTTGTAAAACCTAAGTTTTTCTGAACCCAATTCAATCCACCGTTTGTGGTTTTTGCAAAATATTTCATGTCACCACAAACAAAACCAGTATCGGAATTTACAAATACAACATCCCATAAACCCCGACTGGAATTATATGCAGTAGTCCATGTTGTTCCTCCGTCACTGGTTTTGAGAAGAGTGCCGGTAGAGGTCAAATAATCTCCATACGAACCTGCAATCCAGCCTATTTCAGCATTCAGAAACTGTATGCCACCGTAAGTATAAAAAGAAGGAACGATTACATTAATCCAATTACTACCTCCATTTGATGATTTCAAAACAGTATTCTGGCCGACTATCCAGCCGGAATCCTGATTGAAGAAGAAAGATTCTCCGAGTATTTTATTTGTACCACTGTACTGTGATGTCCAATATTGAGAAAATAATGAAGGGCAAATAAAGAATGTAATTATTAAAATAGTAAGTAATTTACTTTTCATGATTTTTAATAATTTAATTATAATAAAACTAATTATTTTCTTTTCAACATACAAGATATTATTTAGTAAGTAAACCACTCTTGCTTTGCGTCATGAATAATTCAATCGGTAACAGGTATTACGACATTTATTGTCTCACTATAGATCAAAGCTGTTAAAATTAAGTTGCCTATAAAACGACTCTTTATACTAATTCTCTTTTACAAATTTCATAGACATATTTACATCGTGAGGGCTTCCTATAAATAAAGGAGTTCGCTGATGAAGACCAAGTGGTTCGATTTCAAGAATTCTGTTTTTTCCATCCGTTGCAATTCCTCCGGCCTGTTCAACAATAAATGCAAGCGGATTAGCTTCATACATTAAACGAAGCTTACCATTCTTATTTTTATCGTCGGCAGGATAAATAAATATACCGCCGTACAAAAGATTTCTGTGAAAATCTGCGACAAGAGAGCCGACGTATCTTGATGAGTATGGTCTTCCGGTATCTTTATCAGGCTGCTTTAGGAAATCAATATACTTCTGAATTCCTTTCGACCATTTTGTGTAATTGCCTTCGTTAACAGAATATGTTTTTGATTTCCAGGGAATTTTCATATTGTTGTACGAAAGAAGAAACTCACCTACTGTTGGGTCAAGCGTAAACCCATGAACTCCGCTCCCTGCGGTATAAACCATGATAGTACTTGAACCATAAACCACATACCCTGCTGCAAC
>JBHELA010000167.1:0-4284 GCA_041859005.1 Ignavibacteria bacterium | reverse complement strand
CTATATAAAATAGGTGCTAAAAAAAGTTTTCGGATTAACCCCGATTTTATTAAACTTCATAAAATTTAAAGAACATTTTAAAATAAATATTATGGAAGTATTTAAAGTATTTAATTCCGGGTTCAGGATATCCGACAGCAATCAGTTAAATTCCTTTTCTTCTGAAATAATCAATTTCACAGAAGAGTATGTTAAGTTCTTAGTTCAAAGAGGCATGATATACCTGCGGGATAATTCAAGCGCTTATGAAACGGCTGTTAATATTACGCTTGATTTATTTATACTTGAGAACGGATATCTCGTGAACTTCAAAAGACTCTTTGAAGGAACGGGCGATTTAATAAATACAATGGATGAATTTCTGAAAGAGATGAGGTTTTTACTGTATCCATTAATTATGGACAAGCTTAGTTCGGAATTTAAGCATACCAATCCGTTTAAGAGTGAGTTCGCTGAATGTCTTAAGCAGATGGAAGCGGAAGGAAGGATTTTAATTACGAAAATTTTTACAGGAAAGTACATTCACAGAAAACCGGTTGATTTTTCTTCTGCAAAGTGTATGGAAAAGGAAACACTGTTGTATCTTTTACGAACAAATAACGGTGTTAAACATCTGACGATTGAGAGTTTTCTGAACTTCGTTTTTGATATACTGGAATCTCAAAATCTTTATTTACACACACTTCCATACTCACATGCTATGCAGATTTACAAGGAGTTTGTGGTGCAGGAATAAGACGAATGGTTTAAGTGTTTGTTTCAGATAATTATTAATTAAGGGGCAAAGGATGATATACATGATCGGGAGAATAAAATTTAATTAAACAAAAATAATAAGCGACACGGGATTGAAGTACGGCGGTATCAACCAAAATTAAGGATTAAACATAATTTATAATAAAGCTATCTTTGATAAAAAAGATTACAATAAATAAGGAATATTAAAATGAAGAAAATAATTTTTATATTTTTGATTATACAGCTAGGAACGAATATTTCAAATGCTCAGTGGGTGCAGCAATATACAGGTGTTACAGCGAATTTGTATGACATTGAGTTTTTGAACCGCTACACGGGGTGGAGCGTAGGAGCAAGCGGTACCTGTTTAAAAACTACAAACGGAGGAGTAAATTGGGTTCAGATGAATCATCCGGTTGGGACAAAACCCTTAATTGCAGTTCATGTGGTAGATTCAAACGTAGTATTTATAGTTGGTTATTTCAGAACAATAATAAAGACAACAGATAGTGGAAACAGTTGGGTGGTAATTCAAAATGGACCCGGTGGTCAGGGCAATAGTTATAATGGATTATATTTTATTAATAAGGATACCGGATGGGTAAGCGGTGCATTAGCCTGGATTTATAAAACAACAAACGGGGGTGTAACTTTCGACTCCACAAGTATAGGTACTACGTATTCATTAGACATGTATTTCAAAGATACTAATACAGGATTTGTGACAAGTCAGGGCAGGATATTTAAGACTACGAATGGAGGTAGTTCTTGGTTCGTTGTTCTCAACACTCTTGATACAAGATATTTTTGGAAAATATCATTTGTAGAAAATATGTATGGTTGGATAGCGGGATTTAACGTTACGGGAGTATATAAAACAGATAATTTTGGTGAGAATTGGTCACTTATTTATGATTCAGTGAAAGTAAAATGGATGTATGGAGTATGCTTTGTAAACAAAGATACAGGATTTATTGGAGGTTCATATGACAAACTTTTTAAGACAACGGACGGAGGTTTTAATTGGACAAGAGAGAACACATCAACAAATAATAATGAATTTGAATCAATTGAATTTGTGAATGATACAATAGGTTGGACTTGTAGTACAGGTGGTGTAATAATGCATACGACAACTGGCGGGCAAACTTTAACAGGAATAGCAAATAAAACTGAAAATACTGCAAAAGACTATGAGTTACATCAAAATTATCCTAATCCATTTAATGGACAAACAATAATTAGATTCGAAATTCCGAAGTTTAGTGAAGTAATAATAGTTGTATATGATATTATCGGACGACAAAGAGATATTATATTAGACGGAATATATCAGCCGGGAAAGTATGAAGTGAATTATTCACCGAAAAATTTAAGTTCGGGTATTTATTTTTATAGAATGGAAATAAACGGTGAAATCACAAAAACAAAAAGGTTAGTGCTTAAAAAATAAACTATTAAAGTCCTTATGGATACACCACCAAAATAGATAGATCACATTTGAAATAAAGGGCGGAGCCTTTGAAAAAAAGAGTCGCGACCAACGACAATCAAAGTTATATCCAATAATTGGATGTATCCGCCCATTTTTATAAAATATAAAACATATAAACTTATGAAAAAGTTATATATAAAAGTATTGATAACGTTAACAATATTGTTTTCAATCGTGTATGGGCTTAATGCACAGTTTTTAGGCGGATTTTATAACGGAGCAATGCCTTTTCAGCACACATTGATTCCAAAAACTAATCCTTTTCGCGGATATTTAATTCCAAATACAACAGATTGGGATGGACCTAATTATTCCGATACAAATGCTTATTTCCCGATATTGATTGTTTTCGTTCAGTTTGCAGATGACTCTCCCGTATCTCCTCATGGGAGCTGGCCAATAGGAAATGCACCAATCTATTTGGATTCAATGATAGCTACAGAAAAGAATATGAACTCAAGTATTCCGTGGTGGTAAAAATACAACCCTAATACTCAAATGATAAGTTCACAGTGGATGGAAATCAGCCGAGGGAGGTTTCACGTGATAAGTCCACGCGGTGCATTTTCTGTTGTTCTCGGAAATGCAAGCGAATATGCAGACCCAAATACAGGGGAAAATTATATGAATAAGGTTATTTGGCAAAAGTTATGGGAACAGGGCTTAAGAGATTGGACACCCTATGACCAATGGTCTTATAATCCTGCGGATAGTTTATTTTATAACGAAGGTGATGGAAAAGTTGATTTTATTTATAAAATCCACAGGTCACGCGGCAGAGGAGCAATGCCAGATAATGATGGATATGCTGCATTATCGTCAAAAGGAGGTTATGGATTGGTTGATACTTTGAATAATATTATTGCAGATTATAATATGTCTGGTTTCACGGTTTCTTTTAGGGGTTTAGAATCTCAGTATATCGCAGCAGCAGGTCATGAACATGTTCATTTTATGACAGCTATGAAACATATACAAAACAGCAGAATAGCTTATGGAATAGGACTTGATTTCTTTTTCAGTCCTTATGATATGATATTAAATGAATATATGACACCCAGAACAGCTACTTCTGGAGCTAATAATACACTCGGCGATTATTCTTCTAGGAATAATAATCTCGAAGGCGAAATATTGAAGGTTCCTATTGATAGTTATACAGGTGAATGCTTTTTGCTTGCAAACAGAAGAAAAGTTTCTAAATGGGATAGGATAATGTTGGGCGATAGTGCTCAAATAGAACCGTACAAAGACAATTCAGAACTTGGCAAAGGATTATACATTTATCATTTAAAGAATGGTGTTCATTATCCACAATCAATTAATGATACGGTTCAGGACTTAGAATGTGCAGACGGATACTGGGAGTGGGAATTAAAGACAACAGGCGGAATAGCAAAATTACCTTTTGAATGTTTTCAATCGGGTCCGGTTTGGAGAGTATATCAAAAGAAAACAGTGTTATATACTAATGACCCTTCTACCTTAGGAGATCTCACATATGATAATCAGAATTATGGGAATCCAAATCCCTGGGGTGATGATATTAGTTTCTTCTATAGATATAATAATAGTGCATGGTCTAATCGATGGACTACAGGAAAATTTACGAATCAAAATTGCGGATTAAATGTTGACAGATTATTTACAACAGATGAAGATATAATTGATAATTTTAATAATGGAGGTGATAGATATGATGCATGGAAACCGGAGTACAATGAAGTATTTTCTCCATACTCGAGTCCAAATACCTTTTCGTGGAGTAACGATACAACAGGAATTTTTATTTACTTTGATAGTTTGAATGGAAATACTGCGAATATCAAAATTTACAGGGCAACAGAATTCGGCGGAGAAACCGACCTTGCGGATATTCTTGAAGCAACTCCACCCTCTAAACCAATGGGTTTAACTATTTCTACTTCCGATTGCATTAATGATAGATTATATCCCGTTCTAACGTGGAATCATAATATGGAGCCTGATATGATTCAGGGTGATAAACTTGAAGATAAGAGATACAAAATTTACAAAGCATACGAACAATA
>JBHELA010000318.1:0-16556 GCA_041859005.1 Ignavibacteria bacterium | reverse complement strand
TTAAATAAATAATATAAAAGAAAGGTACACAATGACCAACAACAAGAAGCTCATAGCGTGGGTTGATGAAATGGCTAAACTTTGCAAACCCGATAACATTCACTGGTGCGACGGCTCCGAAGAAGAAAACCAAAAGCTTATCAAACAAGCAATTGAAGTAGGCTCATTTAAGCCTATTCCGAAACGTCCGAATTCTTACTGGGTTATGTCAGACCCGAAAGACGTAGCACGTGTTGAAGACAGAACATTCATCTGCTCAGTAAAAGAAGAAGATGCCGGTCCGACTAATCACTGGAAAGACCCGAATGAAATGAAAGGCATAATGACAAAGCTTTACGACGGATGCATGAAAGGACGCACGATGTACGTAATTCCTTATTCGATGGGACCGCTCGGCTCTGACATTGCACATATAGGCATTGAGCTAACTGACTCGATTTACGTCGTAGTAAATATGCGCATTATGACACGTATGGGAAAAGCAGTTCTTGACGTTCTTGGCGCTGACGGTCATTTTGTACCATGCCTGCATTCAGTGGGTATGCCTTTAACAGACGGCATGAAAGACGTTCCTTGGCCCTGCAATGAAACAAAATACATTACACACTTTCCCGAAGAAAGAGCAATCTGGTCATTCGGTTCAGGTTACGGCGGCAACGCATTACTCGGAAAAAAATGTTTTGCTTTGCGTATAGCATCAGCAATGGCGCACGACGAAGGCTGGCTTGCAGAGCACATGCTTATTCTCGGTTTAACTCCTCCGGATGGCGGCGAAAAGAAATTCATTGCCGCAGCGTTCCCATCTGCCTGCGGGAAAACAAATCTTGCAATGCTCACCCCATCGCTTCCCGGCTGGAAAGTTGAAACAGTAGGAGACGACATAGCATGGATGAAATTCGGCGCAGACGGCAGGCTTTATGCAATCAATCCCGAATACGGATTCTTCGGCGTAGCCCCCGGAACATCAATGAAGACGAACGCAAACGCAATGCTTTCATGCGAAGAAAATTCAATATTTACAAACACAGCATTCACGGATGACGGCGATATCTGGTGGGAAGGAATGACGGACGAAAAACCCGCACACCTTACAGACTGGAACGGCAATGACTGGACACCCGCATCGGCTAAACCCTCGTCGCATCCGAACGCACGCTTCACGGCTCCTGCAAGACAGTGTCCCGTTATTGATGCCGCATGGGAAGACCCGAAAGGCGTGCCTATCAGTGCATTCTTCTTCGGCGGACGTCGAGAAAGTTTCGTACCGCTTATCAATGAAGCATACGACTGGAATCACGGAGTATATCTCGGTTCAGCATGTGCCTCCGAAACCACTGCAGCAGCAGCCGGAGCAGTGGGCACACTCCGCCACGACCCGTTTGCAATGTTACCGTTCTGCGGATACCACATGGGCGATTACTTCAAACACTGGATAGAAATCGGAAAGAAATCATCACCCGATAAACTGCCGAAAATATTCTTCGTAAACTGGTTCCGCAAAAACGAAGCAGGCAAATTCATCTGGCCCGGATACGGCGACAATATCCGTGCACTCAAATGGGCAATCGAAAGAGTAAACGGTACAGGAAAGTATATTGATACACCAATCGGCAGACTACCAGCAGAAGGTGCAATCGATATGGAAGGACTTAAAATCTCTGCAGAAGACTTCAAGAAACTCTTCACCATTAACAAAGAAACCGGTCTTGCAGAAGTAGCCGAAATGCGCGAATACTATAAGAAATTCGGTGACAGACTTCCAAAAGAACTCACCGAAGAACTGGATAAGATAGAAAAAAGATTAAAGAAATAAATTATAAATCATCCGTCAGGGAGAAATCCCTGACGGATTTAATTAATTATTAATGTTATGATTAATAAAATTAATATCAAAAACTTTAAATCTGTAAAAGATTTAACAATTGATTGTTCAAGGGTTAATATATTTATCGGTGAACCTAATACTGGAAAAAGTAATATTCTTGAGGCGATGAGTTTATTCTCGCTAATACATGACAAGACAAAAAATCAAAGGTTAAATAGTATTATAAACTATTTACGGGCTGAAGATATGACGAATTTATTTTATAATAATATAATAGATGTACCAATTACCGTCGATTGTAAGGGCAGTTTAGGGCATGATATTTTCACAATCAATTTCATTCGTAATGAATTTGAATTGATTTGTAGCGATATTAAGAATGTTAGGAAATTGATAGAAATATATTTAAATAAAGATTTTAAAAATCTAACATCGCCTCAAATTAATTTTTATCAATCCTTACCTATCAGATTTTATCGATTTAAAAATATTAATAAATATCCATCAAAAGAAATTGATTTTTTGAATCCGCCGTATGGTGATAATTTATTGAAAATAATTCAAACAAGAAAAGAAATTAAAGATTTTGTTATTGATCTTTTCTCAGATTATGGATACAAATACCAGGCATTTGATGATTTAAATAAAATTTATTTTAATTTAAATTTTAATGGTGAATTAGTCCCGCTGCCTTTTCGTTTGTTATCAGATACGTTGTTAAGAATTATTTTTTATTTTTCTGCAATAGGTCTTAGCAAAGATGCTACAATACTATTGGAAGAACCCGAAGCTCATGTATTTCCGTTTTATAATAAATTCCTTGCCGAAAAAATTGCACTGTATAATTCAAATCAATTTTTTATTGCCACGCATAATCCTACATTTTTACTAAATCTTATTGAAAAAACGCCTGATGAAGAATTGAATGTATTTATAACTTATTATGATAAGAATAATTATCAGACAAATGTAAAATTGCTGAAAGGCAAAGAAACAGAATCACTCTTACAATATGGCAATAGTTTATTTATGAACTTAGACAAGTATTACGAGAATGAGTAGAGTATTAGTAGAATGTTATAACGATGAAACATTATGTCTTGCTCTTAACGCTGATATCAATGAGGTAGAGCACAACATCGATGGTAAAGGAGAAATATTAAAGAAAATTAAAGATAGAAAAAACTGTACAGCATTTATCGATAATGATAAAGGAACAAATGATGAATATTTTAGGAAATCTGTTTTGAAAAAAACTATATCGGATGATATAAAAGTATTTTATGAAAATGTGAATAAAAATCATATTATTGTATTTTATCCTAAATTAGAAAATGTTATAAATCGATTAGTTAAAGGTAATGAAAAAAATATTCAGACTGCTGGAAAACTCGGGATAGATTATAATGTTAAAGAATTGCACGATATTGGGAGAAATAAAAAGAAATTGACAAAATTAAAGGACCTATTTATTGCATTAAATAGCAGATGTCAGGAAATTAAAGATATACGAGAGTACTTATATATTTTTAAAAAATGAAATTACTAAAACTCTTTGACGTTAAAAAATTTGAATTTCTCGGTGAATTTGCCGAAATGCGCGAATACTATAAAAAGTTCGGTGACAGACTCCCAAAAGAACTCACCAAAGAACTGGATAAGATAGAAGAAAGATTGAAGAAGTAGTTATTTATTATAAATTGGTAGGAGAAATTCCACCAAATTTTGTTCGAAAATTAGTAAGATAATAATTAGATTTATGGAAAATCAAAATAGTAAGTTTATTTCAAATTTTGTACATTGGGCTATTATTTTTATGCAACCTCTTTTAAAGTTAAGAAAACATTTTGAAAAGGATGGTGATGAAATATTTCAATATTTCTATTTTACGCGAAATGGTATTGAAGATCGTTTTGAAGGAGCAATAAATGAAAATTCTAATATTACAGTTGTAGGGAAACCAGGGCAAGGCAAAACATGTCTTATCCATTATATTTTTATTGAATTAGAGAAGAAGAAAGAGATTTTCCCAATTATCGTAGATTTTAGAGAACTTGGGAATGATATACATAGAATATTAATTGAGTTTATTGAGAATATAAAGAAATATTTTGAACTAATTAAATTTCCTTGCAATCAAGTAACAGAAATGGCTAATTATGCGAATTGTTTTGATCAAATGCATTTAGTTGCAAAGCACCTTGAAAATATAAGAAAAAGTAACCTTAATCCAACTTTAGTAATATTTTTAGATGACCTAGATTATTCTCCTGACTTATATTTAGATGTTTTAAAGAAACATTTTATTTCTTATGCTGCATCTGATAAAGCAGTTGTGGTACTCTCTGTAAGACAGGTTTTGCATAATGAGATAATTTCAGATGAAGAATTAAGACACAGGTATTATATTATGCCTAAAGAAATCAAACTAACAGATGGAAATCTTCAATTAATTATTCAAAAGAGATTTATAAGTGTTTTAAAGAATAAAAAATATACAAGTGCTTCATTCATTAGTCGATTTAGAAAGGCTTTCACTGAAGATACATTAGATGACATATTAATTGAATTTGCGAAGAAGAATGATTTTGATCCTTCATCATTTAATGATGAAAATATTCCAGATTTACCTTTCGATAATGATTTTTATGGTTATCTTTCGGATATTATGTATTTTAATTTAAGAACAATTGAGCAGATTTTACCTTTATTTATTAAAAGAGAGTTATCAGGTAAGAAGCCTAGCTTTAATGAAAATTTTTACGATGCTTTTATTGAAGAAACTGCCGATTTACCACTGGTGTTATTAGATTTAATTTCAGAGAAAACTTTTAACAATAAGCGTAATAAAAATGGAAATTCAATTTATCAAAATGTTTTAGAATATTTCCATTTTTTTGAAAATAAAAGTAATCATTTTTATAAAACTATGGATTCACTTGGGATTAGTCGAGAAGATGCGGATAAAGCTCTGCATAATCTTACATTAGAACCGCATTCTTTAATTGAACCTAAGTTTGTTTATAACAAAGATTCACATAAGGATATATACGAGCATTATTTTATTACCGAAAAAGGTACAAAATATGTATTTAATATATTAAGAAATAATCTTTATTTTAAATTAAAGAAACTTACACCTTCAAATAGATCTTATTACGAAGAACGTATGAAATTAGAATGAAAACCATTATTAAAAATGACATAATCAATATGTTAATCTCTATGTTTGATAAAACGGATTCATCTGTCTTATACTTTCGAAAAGGTAAATTTTATACCAAGTTCATTTCTGAATATCCATTGAAATATCAAATAAATGACAGTATCATTATAAGTTCAAATTATTTAGTTAAGTTGGTTAAGGAAATGAATATTTGTTCAAAGTTTAAATTTAAAAAATCAAGAATTAAAAGATATAAATTTTTAAGAACTAAAATTATTCATTATGAGAACTGACTGTTTTTTTAAGGAATCGACTTCGAAAAAGTGTAATTTCCCTAAATTTGTTAAAATTTGTAGTTTATGTGGATCTTATTTAAAAAATGATGGGAATTTAGAATCAAAAATGAAATATATTAATTATGTTACTCAAAGAAAGTACAATCATTTTATCCTTTTCATAAGTATGCTTGCACTATTTACTTCTATTGCTAATTTGTTTTTTCTAATAATAAAATTTTATTTAACAAAAAATTAATATTATAAGATATCAGATGATTTCGAGTGTAAGTTCCAAAATATTTTTAATAAAAATATTATAAGAATTATCATAAAATTGTGAATTCAATAACTAAGATCGTTAATAGAGTGGGTAATGAACTGGGAACTTTTAACTTCAATATTAATAATCCAGTTCATAAATGGTACAAATTTACAGCTGGATTTTCATACAAGTTCGTTGAAGAAATAATTGAAAACCAAACCGACAAGAATCATAATAATCTTACAGTTTTTGAGCCATTTGCTGGTTGTGGTACAACATTAGTTTCATGTCAGACGTTGGGTATCAATTCATTTGGCAATGAAAGCCAAAGATTTTTGATTGATGTTATTAAAGCAAAGCTAAATTGGAATTTTAACTATAATAAATTAAACGACTTATTAGCAGAGATTAAAAAATATGTTGAAATACGAAAGAAGAGATTTAATTTGGAGGAATTTGCTCACCCATTATTGAGAACACTATATAGTGATGCTAATCTAAAAGAATTATATTTATTAAGAAATTTTATAGAAACTATAGATTCCGAGAAATACCGTTTATTTACTAAACTGGCATTAAGCCAATCTTTACATAAATTATCAATATTTCCAATATCATCCCCTTATATTTCTAGAAATAAAGAACGTATTATAGAAAATAATGCTTTTCAAGTATTTAGTAATTTAGTATCAGCTATGTATTCTGACACTATTTCCCTTAGTAAATTTACGAAAACTTCAAAAGTATATAAACAAGATTCGAGAAGAGAAAATATACATTTGCAAAATAATTTATGTGATCTTTGTATCACTTCTCCTCCTTATTTAAATAATTTAGATTATGGTGAAGTATCTAAAGTTCATACTTATTTCTATGAATACACAAATAATTGGAATGACATTACTAATTCTGTGCGAAAAAAGTTGGTTACTGGAGCAACTACTCATTATAAAAATGCTGACTTTGATATTGATGAGTTTAAGAAAAGTGACTTTTATGAAGAAAACAAACGCATCGTTAATAATTTAATCTCAAAATCTTTGGAAATTAAGAAATCAAGATTAATAAAGAATGGTAGCAAGAGCTTTGATTTATTAATTATGTTCTATTTTAAAGATATGTTTGATGTTCTCAAAGAAATCCGCAGAGTTGTAAAAATTACAGGGAAAGCTTATCTTATTCTAGGAGATTCTGCACCTTATGGTGTATTTGTCCCAACAACAAATATTATTGGCGAGATATCAAAAAATATTGGGTTCAATAAATTTAGAAAATATGAAATAAGGAAACGTGGATTGAAATGGAAAAATCATAAATATAGACACAATCAAATATTATCTGAAAATATTTTAGTTTTAGAATAATGATGAATCTAGATTTTTCTAATTCTAAATTTATTGAATTGTATACACCCTCTGAGGCAGAAGCTAAGAAATATTATCTTACTAATAAGGGGTGGAGCTATTCTTATGTTTATTCATTGAGAACACTTAAGGATATCTATATATTAATAAAATATTCAGAAGACAGATCATTGCAGAATCTTACTGAAAAGATTAAAATTAATGTTGAACCTGAGAATAAAAGCTGGACTGATAGAAAAGTATTAGAATATTTAAACGCATTGAAAAATTTTAAATTAATTGATTCAAATAATAATATAATAAAAGATGTATTTAATACAAGCAAATTAGGGAATTCCTTGACCGATTCTGACAAAATGGAATTTAAAAACATTTATTTTTCTTATTTCAGATTTCTTTTGATATTATCTTGGTTTATTAAACCCAATTCATTTAATCCTGAAAATAATAATCCTGAAATTAATGAAGAAACATTATGTAAATGCTCTAAGGCTTTATACTTTTATCCGCGAAATAGCAGATTTGCAGATACTTTCTTCTATGAACTTAAAAATAATGCAAATTTGTATTATCTTGTTAAAAACGAAAGTAAAAATGATGAAGATTTAATGAGATTTTGGGATGTTTTCATCAAATGGGGGCAAGAATTATCTTTGTTGGAAAGATATAATTTAAAAGATTTAGATATCTACATGCTGAATTCAAGTAAGAGTATTAATCTGATTTATTTTATTAACAATAATTTTCGGTCGTTTGATTTAAAAGAATTTCTAATGATTAATTTTGTAAATAATTATATTAAAATTTCTGACATAGTTCTTAAAATCGCTCAAACTCATAGATACTCACTAACTATTATAAAAGAATATATTATTAAGGAAGCAATTCGCAATCGAGATATATTTGATCTGCAAAGGACATCTGATAGATTTATAAAGAAGAATGAGCTGCATTTTATTCCAAAACATAACGATTATTTTATATCACATATTTTAATTAAATAAATCATGGAAAAGCGAAAAGATAAAATAGAGGATCTTCTTTTTGAAGGTCTAAACAAAGTCAAAATCAAAGAAAAGTTTAAAGCATTAGGGCTTACACATAACCCTTTTCCAAGAGCGGGTATTTCAGATTTGAATAGTAGTAATAATATAGTATCTAAATTGCGTCCTCTGCATCAGAATACTGAGGATTCTATTAGAGAATATATCCTTGATTCATTATCTCAAGATGGTAATGAAAAGAATAGATATATTAGTTTGGTTATTAGAGGTGATTATGGTTCTGGTAAAACACAAACAATTTTATATCTAAGATATTTACTCGAAAATTTAAGAGTAAAAAATTCCGCGATACAACCTTATGTAGTTTATATTGATAATCCAGGTGCAAAGTTATCTGAATTAGTTGGATCTATAATCTCACAAATTGGCGAAGAGAATTTTAAAAAGTATTTGTGGGATGTTACTCTAAATGGGATGCAAACTGATGAAGAATTTAGAAATAAACTTAAAAATATTGTTGGTAATACTTTATTTACAGAAGATATTTATAATAATGCTAACCTAATAAGTCACAAAGGTTTTTTGAACAGCTTAATTAGAGGTCTCACTTTGAATCAACGAAGATTAGTTGAGGATTTGCTAAAAGTTGAAATTATAAAGATATTTACATTAAAATTTAGCAGTTCTACGATTGCGAATTATTTCTATGCATTGTCCTCTGAGGATATTGGTGTAAATAAGATTTGGGAAATTCTTTCTTCCGGAGGTGCAAAAGATTTAGATAAAAAGGAAGTTTTCATTATAAGAGCAATTGTTGATTTAATTGAATTAAATGGATATACTGATTTTTATATTTTAGTTGACGAATTTGAGGATGTAACGGCTGGTAGATTGAGTTCCCCAGAAATAGATAGATACATAACTAATTTAAGGTCGTTGATTGATAAAGAGAGAAATTGGTGCTCTGTTTTCTCGATGACAGGTTTGGCTTTAGAAAAATTAAAAAACTATTCACCACCTTTATATGATAGAATTAGTAGTAGAGTTATTGATCTTAAATCTTTAGATAATGAAGCGGCTACAAAAATTATCTTAAATTATCTAAATTTAGCTAGAGATTACAGTGAATCAATTTATCCTTTTGATATTAATGGCATAAATGAAATACTCGAAAAATCTATAGGCAATTTGAGGTTATTCCTAAAAATATGTTTCAACTTGTTACAAAGAATATCAGAAGATGATACTGTTAAAGTAATTACAGCAGATATTGTTAAAAAATATATTTCTAATATAGGAGGGTAATTTATGGAAACTTGGTCACATCCAATAAGTGAAGACTTTAGTGTTAAATTTTATTTTGATACAAATATTTTAAATTTTCTTGTTGACAATATTTATCCTGAATTAAATAATTTTGTTACCTATCTAAGAAATACAAATTTCGTAAAACTAGTAAGCTCTAATTTTGTAATATTAGAGTTTATTGGCGTTAGAAAAAGGGAACATTATATCAGAGAAGGCATTGCTTTTTTTCAATCAACTGGAAGGATTAATTTTAGTTCTCTATTAAATTATAGAGAATTATATGAAATCCCGGGTTTTGATTTTAATTCTGTGCAAAGTGTGATTGAATCTAAAGTAAATAGTGATATTGATAACATTACAAACAATTTCGGAATTTCATTTGATGAACATATATTTCATGAAAACTTATTTAATCCAACAAAAGAGTTGTTATTAAAAACAAAAATCAGTAATCAGGATAGTATCGTTTTATTCTCTGCGTTATATCCTGATAAAGATATTAAAGAGATGCATATAACAGTTATTTCAAAGGATAAAGAATTTACAACCTTGTGCAATGATAGTGCAAATCTTTTATACAATGGCGTTTTCTCAAATGAAAGTATAAATAGGCCAATAGTTGAAAATATAAATACCATTCACAAAAATGATGGAACAGGTCAATTAAGGAATTTATTGGAAACTCCAATAGCTGATCTGAAAGAATTTACTACATCTAAAGTTATTGGACACATTAAGCAAAAAAACACGGATAAATTTTTAGGTAAAACAATACCTTGTGGAAAAAGTAAAGCCTATAACGAAATTATATGTTTTGAATTAAATGCGAACACGGAACTAAATAGAGATATTTACCTTACAGTTATTGGAAAAGATCTTAATTTCGTTTATAATACACGAATTAAAATTAATGACTTTCATAATAACTCTTCAATTCCATCATATCCATTTATAAGTACTGATATAAAAGAAATATCTTTTAAAATTAAAGATTTAGACTCCTATTCAAATGAGATTGAATTAGACAAATCAATTCTTGATAAACTCAGGGAGACCGGGAATTTAGTATTTATTAATCCTGACGCTAGTTAGAGAAAATATTGAGAGTTCTAATGAATATAATTTCTTAGGTATTCCAGTATGAATCGTTTCTACTACTCAGAAAATATCTCTAAATATCTTGTATCATCAGATGATGAAATCTTAGGAGTCTTATCTCGTAATAGTCAATTTGCTGTTGATGTAACGCAAAAAGATGCATGGCTTGCAGAAATAAGTATATTAAAAGATATACTCATAGATTTTGAAGGGTCAATCTACTTTGAGTACTCTATTCCTAGAATGGGAAGAAGAATCGATGTTGTTCTAATCATAAATAATGTAATATTCATTCTTGAGTTTAAGATAGGAGAGTCAAATTTCACATCTTCTGCTATTGACCAGGTCTGGGACTATGCTCTTGACTTAAAGAACTTTCACGAAACATCTCATAATTGCTTAATAGCACCTATTCTTATTTGTTCAAATGCAAATGATGCTGAAATAGCAATTGCTACAACTCATCACAATGATAATTTATTGTTTCCGATTAAATCGAATGTAGCACAGTTAAAACATGTTATTGAAAATGTTTTAAGTTTTGTTGATGGTGATAATATAAATTCAGATGAATGGTCTAATGGTCGTTACTCACCAACTCCAACGATTATCGAAGCTGCAATGTCATTGTATAACAATCATTCAGTTGCTGATATTTCCAGAAATGATGCCGAGGCAATTAATCTGAGCAAAACAAGTAATACAGTTTCAGAAATTATTAGAGATTCGAAAGAAAAAGGCGAGAAGGCAATATGCTTTGTTACGGGTGTTCCGGGTGCTGGTAAAACACTTGTTGGTCTTGATATAGCAACTAAACAACTTTCCGAAGAGCATCGCAATAAAAGTGTTTTTCTTTCAGGGAATGGTCCTCTTGTAGCGATTTTAAGAGAAGCACTAACACGTGATAAAGTGAAGAGGGAAAAGGAAGTTGGAAACAGGATTAGAAAGAGTGATGTTTTTGGCGAAGTGAAAATGTTTATTCAGAATGTTCATAACTACAGGGATGAATATATAATAGATAAAAGTGCCCCTTACGATCACATTGCAATATTTGATGAAGCACAGAGAGCATGGAATGTTGAACAAACTTCCATATTTATGAAAGTAAAGAAGAAGCAGGAAGGTTTTAATCAATCTGAACCCGAGTTCTTAATATCTTGCTTAAACAGACATGAGGATTGGGCAGTTGTAATTTGTCTCGTAGGTGGAGGGCAGGAAATTAACAAAGGTGAAGCAGGTATAAGTGAATGGATTAATTCTTTGAATCGTTCATTCAAAGATTGGAAAGTATATATCTCAAATGAACTAACGGATAGTGAATATGCCGCAGGACATTCATTAGAATTACTGGCGAAGCATAATAATATTATCAAGAAAAAGGATTTACATTTATCTGTTTCAATGCGTTCTTTCAGAGCAGAAAATTTATCTGCACTTGTGAAAAACATTATTGATATCAATATAATTGAGGCACAAAAGAATTACGAAATATTAAAAGATAAATATCCGATTGTTATCACACGAGATTTAACTAAAGCCAGGAATTGGTTAAGAAAAATGGCTCGTGGAAGTGAGCGGTACGGAATTGTAGCTTCGTCACAGGCATACAGACTAAAACCACTTGGAATAGATGTAAGAGTACAAATAAATCCAATACTATGGTTTTTAAATGGGAAAGATGATGTTCGTTCTTCATATTATTTAGAGGATGTTGCAACTGAATTTGATATACAGGGTCTTGAACTTGACTGGACCTGCGTAACATGGAACGGTGACTTAAGAATGACTAATAGCGGATGGGATTATAATTCTTTCGTTGGCTCAAAATGGCAGAAGATAAACAAAGAAGAACGAAAGCAATATCTTAAAAATGCTTATCGAGTATTGCTCACAAGAGCACGGCAAGGAATGGTAATAGTTATTCCGACAGGTGACGAAGAAGACCCGACACGAAATCCAAAATACTATAATGGTATTTATAACTATTTTAAGGAGATAGGAATAAAGGAGATTTAATGTCATCACTTTAGGATTTATACTGAAGATTTCCTCTACGCAGAATTTTCCCACCTTCTTCCTCACAAAAAGCAGCTTTTCCTCTATCACAAATTCCTGGAATCAACATTTGTTCCCTTATAAAACCCTCATTAAACACGATTTTCCCAATAATTCACACAAAATCTGACAAAATATACATATAATCTAACTATTTACATTCAATATCGACTAAAATATTTCCAATATCGACTAAAATATTTCCAATATCGACTAAAATATTTCCAATATCGACTTAAATATTCCCAATATCGATTAAAATATTTCCATTATCTAATTTTAAACATCCAATATCGAAATATATTTTTTTATAATCGTATTATATATTTCTAATCTCTGACATTTTACACACAAATACTGAATATCAATTTAAATTTTCAAATTATTTTATTACTTTTGTCTAATAGTAAACTTTTTAAAAGGAGTTAATTATGTTGTTTTATAATTACAAAAAGGTTTTCGAACTTCGCGGCATCCTGCATCCATACAAATATTTGATTGAAAACGGTTTCACTCGTTCAGTCGCTTACAGCGTTTCCGCATATTACAATAGGTCTATGAGACTTAAAACAATCGATAAACTCTGCACGCTCTTGTCATGCACTCCAAACGACCTTCTCGCCTGGGTGCCGAACAAAGATTCGCAGATACCCGAAAACCATCCTCTGCGCAAACTTCAAAAAACCGACCCTTACAATTTCGCTTCCATCACAAAAGATGTTCCGGCGTCTAAGATCCCCGAACTGCTGAAAATCGTCGAGGAAGCAAAATCAAAACTTAGTTCAGAATAGTAAATCAACCCTCTAAATATTATATTTGAATTAAACAGATTTGACGGCAGGTATTATTACTTTTGAAAAAACTTAATCTTAAATATTCTCCATCCAACACCATCGTCTGCTGGCTCAAGCAGAAAAGGGATTTATCATTGCTCCTATTAGAGGGTTGGTACAGAATCCCTGTTTCAACAAAGGTGGACAATCTGTACGATGTAAAATATCTTGGGTTTTATCAGCCGCATATATTCGGTAAATACGGAGGAACAATTTCTCATTATTCAGAAATTGAAAGCATCAAAGTAAAGAAGAGAATAGAGCTTTTTCCAAACAATCCCCGTCATCCTAAAGCAAACGACGATTATTATAAAATCTATGTAAAAGATATTAATGTCATAAAAAATCCTTTAAGATGCAGTCGCAGGGGAAGAAATTATTTTATAAATACAACTCTCGAAAAGCTTCTGAACGCTGAGGACTTCAATGACATCTTCAATGAAAGCCCTCTCGAAGATGTTCTCTGGGAAGGTATGAAGCAGAACAAAATCGCTGCTGAAAGGCAGTTCTTCGTACGCGGTAGTAATAATATATACTGCCTCGACTTTGTCGCATTCTGCAAGAAAGGCAGTCTCAACGTAGAATGTGACGGGGATGCTTACCATATAAGCAAAGAGAAGGCGGTAAATGACAATCGCCGTGATAACTATCTAACCAAGAAGGGATGGAGTATTCTCAGATATTCCACAACGCAATTGCAGGACACAGATGAATGCATTTCAGAAATTCGCGAATCCATTTCCCGAAAGGGCGGGATAGAAGTTTAAAGAACTACCTTTTTACTTTACAAATAATAAGGAATAGATTAAATTTAAGAAGAATATCAATTTAAAATAAATTCTATTATGAAAACGAATTATTTTATACTTACATTGCTATTTTATTTCTTCTTCCCGGTCACAGTTTTTTCTTCAAATAATTATACAGTTGTTTCCGATAGTGCATTGATATACGACATCACTTATAAGACTGCGGATGCCAAGGGTAAAATGCTGAATGCTTCAGGTATTATTATGATACCTCAGGGTAAAGGACCATTTTCGCTGATTTCAATTCAGCACGGTACTCTTTTCAGCAGGAATGTTGCACCATCTTATTTTGATGCCTGTCCCGAAGCTCAAGTCGCATACGAGCTTGCCGCAAAATCGGGTTATATTGTTGTTATGGCGGATTATGTGGGGCTCGGAAAGGAAGGTACATCGCCGCATCCTTATTTTCCATTCTGAAACTGAAGCATCTTCAACACGGGATATGCTTTATGCTTCAATGGAATTTCTTAAACGCAAAAATATCAAAACCGACGGACGATTGTTCATTGCAGGCTATTCTCAGGGCGGACACGTTACGGCTTCTTTGCAGAGATTGCTCGAAACAGCAGAGAATCCGGAGCTTAAAATCACGGCATCGGCAATCATGGCAGCTCCTTTCGATTTGTATAAACTCTGGCTGAATCATTACAACAAACCTGTTTCGATTTCATCCAGTGTAACATCGCTGATGGTTAAGACTTTTCACGATATTTACGGAATAGGAAATTCATATTCAGAATTTTTCAACGCTCCTTATGATAAAACTGTTCCCGAATTGCTTAATTATCAGCACACGGAAGAAGAAGTTATTAACATACTGACTGCTCTACCTAAAGATATACTTCAAACTGATTTTGCCGTTTCTGTTAAAGAAGGAAAACATACATTTGCAGACAGGTTAAATGAAAACGAAGTATATAATTGGATTCCAAAAAGCCCGACAATAATTGTCTATTCAACGGGTGATGAAGTAGTAAATCATGCTATTATAAAAAATGCCTTTTCGAAGATGAAGGAATCAGGCGGAAATGTAACTGAGATTACTCTCGCTAAAGACCCTGACCATGCAAACGGATTTGTACCTGCAATTCAGGAGGCATTGAACTGGTTCTCGGGTTTCAGGAAATAGTTTATACATAAAATAAATTAAAAGAGAGAGATTGCTGTGTGATTGCGGCTATGAACTTTAAGAGAGCTCTTCACTTCTCCTTTTATTTTGGATATTTTATAAATATTAAAATTGTTAAATATATTAGAATTATAATTTATCAAAATGAAAAAGAGTCTGGTATTTTTATTATTGCTTCTTATTTCAGGCTGTTCAAGTGATTTTAATCAGTCTGAAACAAATCTTAAGATTAAATTTCCCGGGCAAAGCTTGAAAGACTGGAATATTTTATATGATTCCGCAAGCTTTTACAACAAATCATACGGTACGATGGTTGATAATGAAATAGCATTCACTCCGTATAAGGATGTTAACAGCGTTTCAAACAGGCCATCTCCCGAATATTTATATTCTGATTTGCGGGGAAAAACATTAAGCAGTTCTATTTACAGAATTCTCAGCGTTGAGGGTGTTAAATTATCAAATGATGCCGAGGGTGTTATAGTAATTTCAAGACCAACTTTTTTAGATGAGGGGAGGTATATCCTCCGCACTAGCATAACTTTCTTTGGGAAGGATAAAACGGAAATCGCTGTTCTGGAAGTGTTCAATAATCTCCGGAAAGAGACTACGTCCAGGGGAATCAGCTATAAGGATACAGGAGATTTAATGAATGACAGCCGCTATGCAGAATTTTGTGCGGAGAAAATATCGGATGTTTTAAAACAAATATCCGAAAAATAGTTTTACTGTTAATCTCGAACCGAATGGTTTTATGCCGCGATTGCTTTCAAATTTTATAAATATTTCGAAGATACATTCGGGTTCAATGAAGAAGTTGTTTGAAGGACTTGAAAAATATCTTGATACGGTTTAGTTTACAACAAAAACAAATATGAAAATAAATATTCTAATAATAATGTTCTTCCTTGTTTCTGCTTTAATGGCACAGGAAACCGATTCTGCCAAACTAAAAAAATCAAGTACCGGAATTCCTGATGACCTTGAACTTGAGATAAAAGTAACGGGCTATTCTGCAATCGGTTATGCAGATTGTTTCGGGGCAAAAGTGCTACAGGTTAACAGGGGTTTATTCAGTGATTCAACTTTGCTGATAACTGTTATAGCGGGAGATACCGCTAATTTGAATATTATTTTTTCGGGTGATGAAGATACGGTTTTTAAAATCTATTGTAAGCATAACGCCGATAACGAAAAATACTCAACAGCGTATATTACCGGATTTGTGGATTATCGAAAAACATCCTGGAATATCACTTCAATAAGTAAGAAGTAGAAATGATTTAAGCATCAGAGTGAAAATTATTTTATTGCTAAGAGAATTTCACTACTAAGGACACGGCGGATAAACAAAGAAAAGATTTCACCACAGAGGCACACAAAGATAATATATGAAATAATAGAATATTTTTTACCGCAAAGGCC
>JBHELA010000305.1:0-3331 GCA_041859005.1 Ignavibacteria bacterium | reverse complement strand
GAGGACTACAGGAAGCGGAGTATCTTCAGTCTGTAACGATATTTTCACTACAGGTTTTAACGGATCATTAGTATTAATATTAAAAACAGCATTTTCAAATAAATCCGGAGCATAATTATTTTCTCCTTTAGCAACATCTCCCGGAGCAGCGGCACGAATTCTGAAAAGTCCGCTGTCACCAGCTGCAATCGAAACTGGGGGAGTATTTATTACCGAGTAATAAGATGAATAAGTGCCGGTAAAATTATATCCGCTTATACTCAGAGGTGCTGCTCCCGTATTGCTGAGATAAAAATTTAGTGTATCAGGTAATTGAAAAACTCCGAAATTAGCAATAGAATCGGATGGATTATCAAGTTGTGCACAGGGACTGACTATATCGTCGAGTTTGCGAAATGAAAATCTTATGCTGTCAAAAACCGGGGCATCGCCTGCAGCTCCGTCAAAATTTGTGAATTTCCAGTTGCCCTGTGCTTGAGTTCCTCTATACCCAATCATTGTGTAATCTCCTTTGACAGGATTTGAGAAATTGTACGGTGAACCGTTATAATCAACCCACGTTTTTGCTGATGTATCGTTTACAATTGCTCCTGTAATTCCACCCAAAGGTGTTCCGGTATTCGGAACAAACTTAAAACCAAATAATTGTTTTCTGTTGTTATTTTCATCACCGTTTGGAGACCACATATAAAGCCAGTATTCATCATTTAACCATGTATGCCGCAAATAAATCTGTACTTTAGTATCAAGAATTTTAAAACTTTCCGAAACATTTACTACCGGAGATATCGAATAATTTCCATCAGCCGCGGCCCAGTTACTTAATTTATAAGAATTTATGCTTGTCCTGCCGATAGCATAATAACAAAGAGTATATGAATAAGATGTATTTGCATTAAACGGATAAGTAGTCATATTTCCCTGATTATCCCAAGCCCTTATAAAGTATTGGACTTCAGTCATCCATCCCGATCCGGGAATGTAGAAAGTATAAGAAGTATCACCCGCAGAAGTTGAAGAAGACAAGGAATCAAAAGCAGACCAGCCGGCATTATTCTTATTCTTTCTGAATAGAACTTTCGGGCTGTTTAACCCTGAAAACGGTACTCCCGAACCATCCTGGTCACGGATTATTGCAGAGATTTTTACCGGATAAGTTGTTGAATCAGATTCAACATTCGTATGCTGAATTGACGGTGGAGTTACATCTACTCCTGTGGCAAGACGAACTGAATTGAAAGCATTTACTCTGCCGTAACCGTAATAAGGATTCCACTTCCCGTAAGTCTTATTATACGAATAAGGAACATTATCAATTTTCGTGCTTCCCCTGTATAAGTATTCTTTTACTTGGGCTGCAGTAAACTCAGGATTAATACTGAATATTAAAGCAGCAACTCCCGCCGCATTCGGACAGGAACATGATGTACCGTTGAATACGTCAATATAATCGCCTGCTGAATATCCAAGCGACCCTCTTCTGTCAGTAGTATAGTTGATAGTAGGAGCCACAACATCAACATCGTTTGTATCCGTACCTCCCCAGTCGCCGCCCCACCAGTACTGGTTTCCCGTACCGGGGGCTTTTTTCTGGTCGTGACGTGTTGATGCTCCGACACTGATTACATTTGAAAAGTAAGAAGGAATTGAGGGGGGATTCTTCTGATTATTACCGGAAGAAAAGAGTATTAATGTTCCCTTTCCCCCGCGACTGTTTAATGCGCAATTATTGATTGCGTTCAGAAGAACAGTGCTGTAAGCACCTCCTCCCCAGCTATTGCTTGAAACATGTGCACCTCTTACTCGCGCGGTATCGAAGGCACGGGCAATATTTGCAGATGAAACAAACGAACCGTTATCACTTACAAGCCTGTAAGCAGCGACTTTGCAGGCACTACCTGCAGAACCATTTCCTCCCGCAATACCGGAAACTCCTATTCCGTTATTTGTAATCGCGCCTATAATACCGAGCGTAGCAGTACCGTGGCTTCCAGTATCGATAGTAACAGTATTGTTATTCGCAAATGCATTATATCCCACAGTCAAATTACCGGCAAGATCAGGATGAAGCGAATCAACTCCCGTATCAAAAACAGTAACTAAAACACTATTATTTCCTTTTACAAAATCCCATGCTTTATCGACATCCATATCAGCACCAGGCATACCTGCTGACGATGTAACATCACCATAAGTTGTACTTCCTCCGGTATTTGTTACTTGTCCTGTATTATTTAAAGGCCACTGAGAGGGATAATTCGGGTCATTTGGAGTATAATTAAAAAATCCCTGAACAGGGTAAATAAAATTCGGTTCAGCGAATTCAAACAATCCCGACTTATAATAAATATCAGAAAGTTCGAGAGCGTTTTTCGGGACTCCGTCATAAGATTTTAAATAATAAGTGAGTTCATCATTAATATTTCCGATTACATAAACATTATTCTTCATATTAAGCAGTTCAAGTTTATCCTTATCCCTACTGTTTCTGAGGCGAACAAAGAATTCATCTGCGGCAATAGCAGTAACTTCCCTCGAATCTCCAAAATAAACAGGTGTTACGAATTTAACCAGATCACCCTTTGAAGACAATAGAGATGTGTAAAGAGATATTTTTGAAAAAGATTTATCATCAGAAAATTTAATATAGAAAAGATTTTCTTCGCTCGATAGTGTGTCGCCGGCTCCTATAAGAACTTTTATCACCTCGTAGGCAGCAGTGCTTGAATACTTTCCGGAATTTGTGACAACGGCAACACCGTTGTATCTTTGTGTCAACTGAATGACACCTCCGGGTTTATAATAATAGTTAACCTGTGAAAATGCTGATGAAGCAAACAACATGATAAGCAACAGAAAAGGCGCAAATATCTTCATAGTAGTATATTTTTTAAAAAAAGTTAAAAATTTAACGCAAAAAGAGGAATAATAATTCCTTAATTTACAATAAAGTACCTGCAATTTAGAAATGATTTAAAATGACCTTCCTAAGTCGGAGCTTAGGAAGGAGAGATATTTAGTTAAACTATACTGATTCGGACTCGGATTTTGGTTTAATGACAACAGATGCTATGACAGAAATTGCAAGTATAGCGATTATAATTCCGAGTGATAAAGTAATCGGGAATTTGAAAAAGTCCACTATCATCATTTTCGTACCGACAAAAACAAGTATTACGGATAAACCAACTTTCAGGAAACGGAAATATTTCATGACCCCTGCAAGAGCAAAATATAGAGAGCGCAAGCCAAGAATTGCAAACACATTGGAAGTATAAACAATGAATGTGTCGTTTGTGATGGCAAGTATCGCAGGGATGGAGTCCACGGC
>JBHELA010000246.1:0-2502 GCA_041859005.1 Ignavibacteria bacterium | reverse complement strand
GTAAAATTATGATTATTCAACACTAATAATAAAATATTACTATTAAAGTATTCCTACTTTATTATAGCATGTCTAGAAAGTCATGAATGAAACCATAATATTTCAGTAGGCCTGTTTCAAAACTCCTTAGATTCTTCTTTTGGGCTGTAACAGAAAAACAATGAAAAGTCGAAGAGTTATGATTTTATTCAACAGCAATTTAGTCAAATGATAGCAAAATGAATTTTGAAACTGTTCATTTAGAATCTGATATCATATCTTTATTTACAAGAAATATAAGAAACTTAATAGAATGGACATATAAGAGCAGTTATTTGTGAAGGTGTTTTTATGGATCCTACCATCAAAATAAAGACGGGAACTGAGTTATATGGCGGTTATGTATTATATAATGTATCAATTACAAACGAGAGCTCCCATATCATAAATGATGTTGCTTTGGATCTGTTATATGAGAAAAATCTTCTACATCTTATAAAAAGTGAGCCTAAATATATTATTCAAAACGGACAAATCCTACTAGGCAATATCTCTGATTTCGAAACAAAGAACCTACTAATATATTTTTATCCAAAATCATGCACCAAAAGTACTAGTATCAATTGCCATGTCCTATACCAAAATTATCAAGGTAAATCGGTCTACAAACTCTTGGAGTACAAAGAAATAAGAGTCATCTGCCCAAGTATAAGAAGTGATTTAGATATAAACTACGAAATGCTAAAGAAATTAAGTGAGTTACTGCCTAATAAAGGTAGTAGGGTATATGAAATTCAGAACGATTTTGATACTAAAAAATTAGTCCATTTTGCACGCAAGGTTATTGAAAATCACGATTTTAAGTTTGTTTGTACACTATATACAAGAGACAAGAATAATTATGAAATCTGGTACTATGGCAAAGCCAAGATTTCAACAGATGAAATCATTATCAAATTATCAATTTTGCCTGAAGATAAAACTCTACAACTTTTCGTAGCAACGAAAAATGAAGATGTATTAACTGGATTGTTTGCTGAATTTGGTAGCAAGTTTAAAGATGAAATAAAGAAAAATGGCAGTGACAAGGATAAAGTCGCCAAAATTAACATAAACTGGTTTAAAACACATCAAATTAGCCTAATTGATCAGTTTAATGTTAGTGATAATTGCGATGTTAGCATTATAGTAAATAAGCGCAATATGGATGCTAACGGTTTTAATGCTAGTAATTTGATACGAGATAATGATAATTCAATTTGTCCTGTTTGTCTCAATGATATTGACCTTTTGAATAAATCGGTTTTATGCAGTGATTGTGGAATAGCTTTCTGTCAAACTTGCGAGAAGTGGTTTAGGGAAAACAAAAGTCACGGAGAAAAAACTCTATGTGAGAATTGTTTTGTTGAAGAACAAGAAGTAATAAGGATACAAAGAGAGGAAACTGAACGTAAAGCGCAAGAAGCAGCTCTTCTAAAAATTGCTGAGGAAGCTGAGATGAAAAGAAAGGCGGAAATCGAAAAGAAGAGACTTGAAGAAGAGATTGCAAGAAAAGAAAATGAAGAGCGAGAACGCAAACTAAAGGAAGATGAAATTCTTAAAGAACAGTATGAAAAAGCTGTTAAATGGCTTGAGCAAAAACGCGCAAATGTGATAAGCAATTCTATTGGCATGCAATTCGCGTTCATCCCCCCAGGTGAATTCAACATGGGTTTAAATGAATCTGATGATACAAAACCCGCTCATAAAGTGAAAATCTCCAAACCATTCTATCTTGGCCAATATCCTGTTACTCAAAGAGAATGGATCGCTGTTATGGGTAGCAATCCATCGTATTTTAAGGGTAGCAATAATCCTGTTGAGCGTGTTTCGTGGAACGATGCACAAGAGTTCATTAAAAAGCTGAATTCAAAAGAAAGAACTAAAAAATATCGTCTGCCATCAGAAGCTGAGTGGGAATATGCCTGCAAAGCAGGTACTTCTACCAAGTATTCTTTAGGGGATACCGAATCCACTCTAGGCAATTATGCATGGTATATTAAAAATTCAGGAACTAGAACACATTCTGTAGGCCAAAAGAAACCAAATGCTTGGACACTTCATGATATGCATGGTAACATATGGGAATGGGTGCAAGATAAGTGGCATGAAAATTACTCGGGTGCTCCAAATGATAGTAGTGCATGGGAAACTGGAAATAGTTTAAAAAGAGTTGAAAAGGGTGGTGGATGGTTCAGCGATGCTAACCGCTGTCGATCATCTTTCCGTGACAAAGATGATTCACAATATAAATCTGAGGATATCGGTTTCCGTCCTTTGATGGAATGTAATTCTGATGAAATTGAACAAATAAATATAGTGTCGGATATTTTAAATGAATCTACTAAAAATCAAATTTAAGGATGAATAAATGCAGACTTTTCCAAAATAGAATACGAACGAGTTGATAGTAAACCAGAGACTTTAGTATGCGATTCAATTGAGATGGAATTTGTGCTCATTCCTGCCGGTGATTTTGAGATA
>JBHELA010000170.1:0-27954 GCA_041859005.1 Ignavibacteria bacterium | reverse complement strand
AAAATCACTTAAAGGAGTACGAGTACTCGACTTAACAAATGTTCTTGCAGGTCCGTTTGCTACTTTACATTTAGCTCTTTGCGGCGCAGAAGTTATAAAGATTGAAACCCCGGGCTCCGGCGACCTTGCACGAAAACTCGGTAACGTTCCTGAATTCAACAAGAAAAATATGGGAACAAGTTTTCTTGCACAGAACTGTAATAAAAAGTCATTGACTTTAAATCTTAAAGATGATTCTGCAAAAGAAATCTTTAAGAAACTTGTTAAAACATCGGATGTAGTAGTCGAAAACTTCAGACCTGGTGTAATGAAAAGACTTGGACTTTCTTATGAAACGTTAAGCGAAATCAATCCCGGAATTATTTATTGCGCTATCTCGGGTTTCGGACAAACCGGACCCGATGCATTCAAACCGGCGTATGACCAGATAATACAAGGGTTGAGCGGTGTCATGGCTATCAATGGCGATGAAACTCTTAATCCGTTGAGAACGGGATTTCCTGTCTGTGATACTGTAGGCGGACTTAACGCTGCTTTTGCAATAATGGTTGCACTTTATTATAAAGAGAAAACAGGCGAAGGACAGTTTGTAGATGTTGCTATGCTCGATTCAATCATGCCATTCAATGGATGGGTTGCAGCAAACTTGCTCATTGGAGGAAAACAGCCTGTGCTGATGGGTAACGATAATTTCACAGCAGCGCCATCGGGTACATTTGTAACGAAAGACGGGTACATAAATATTGCCGCAAACAAGCAGGAGCAATGGGAAGATTTATGCGACGTGGTCGGTGTTCCCGAGCTTAAAGAGGATGCAAGGTTCAAAGAGCGTGACACACGAAAAGCAAACAGAAAACTCTTAACCCCTTTGCTCGAAACAAAACTTAAAGAAAATGTTACTTCTTTCTGGGCTGAAGCACTGAACGCCAAAGGAATTCCTTCCGGTGAAATTTTAAGTCTAGATGATGCATTGAATCAACCTCAGGTTAAACACAGAAATGCTATTGCAGAAATTGATACTCCTGAAATCGGAAAGATAAAAGTATTTAATCTTACGGCAAAGTTTGATAAAACAGACGGTAACGTGGATACACCTCCGCCGTCGCTTTCACAGCATACAGTTGAAATCTTGAAAGAACTTGGATACAGCGAGTCAGATATAGAAGGTTTTAAAGCGAACAAAGTAGTGTAGAACGCTTTGCAAAATTGGGTCGCGTTATTTAAGGAAACGCATAAAACCCGCTGTTTGCTCGCAATACAATTCGGATTCGGAGCAGTATTTAGCAGTAAAAAGAATAGAATTTAGGTTTGTATTAAGGTTCGATCTAAAAGATTTATTTATTTAGGTATTGCAATATTGAATTAAAAGTTATATTTTTAAAATAGTTCTTTAATAAAGTAATTTAAAAAGGGAGTAATTAAATGCTCAGAAACCGAAATGTACTGTTTTTATCATTGGTTCTATTAGGATTTGTGATGATAACGGGTTGTTCCGGTGTGAGGGAGCTCTCTGATAACGGCTCGGAATTATCTTCAGGGACAAAGGGTGCCAATGTTTACAAGAACTCAAAAGAGTTAGTAGCCACCAGTACCTTGATAAAAAAGACTTCGATCTCGAAGAATAGTCTCGAATCATTATCAAGTTCTCTTATCGGTTACACACCTTCATCGATTAATGAATCAGAAATGGTCAGCGATGAAGTGATGTCAAAAGTAATTGAATATCTTAACACTCCGTACTTATGGGGTGGAACTTCGAAAAGAGGAATAGATTGTTCCGCTTTTGTTCAAACAGTAATGTACCAGTCACTTGGGATAATGCTGCCAAGAACATCTTACGAACAGTCTAATGTAGGTCAGGATGTTTCAAAGGAAGATTTAAAATTTGGTGATCTTCTGTTCTTTGACACTATGAATAAAGGAAGAGTATCACATGTCGGTATTTACTTAAGCGACGGATACTTTGCTCATTCAGGTTCAAAAACTGGTGTAATAGTTGCATCATTGAATTCTGACTTCTACTCAAGGACTTTTCTGAAATCCAAAAGAGTTATTTCAGAATAGGTTACGAGGTTCAAATTTGTAAAAGTCTCAAATTCTTTATAGGGTTTGAGACTTTTTTGTTTTAAGATGATAAAATATATATTTAGAAATATTATTAATTCATTTCTGATATTATTAGGTGTATTATCAGTTTCTTTCTTTCTAACTTTTCTGCTTCCTGGCGATCCCGCAAAACTAATTCTGGGTCAAAGAGCAGATGAGGAAAGCGTCAGGTCTGTAAGGGCGGAATTGGGACTTGATAAACCATTTTATGTTCAGTATTTCAGTTTCATATCAAGGGCATTTCAGGGCGACCTTGGAAAATCATACCTTACCAATCGCAATGTTTCTGACACTATTCTTGAAAAGATTCCCGCAACTGCATTATTGTCATTTGTTGCTGTATTTATTTCATCCATTATTGGTATAACTATTGGCGTTGTATCTTCTGTGAAACCTTATTCTTTCCAGGATTATTTCTTTATATTATTATCACTATTCGGTATTTCTATTCCTCAGTTTGTTCTCGCATTAATTCTAATTTATATTTTCGGTGCAGAATTAAAATTATTTCCAATAGCAGGATATATAAATAACGGCTGGATTTATATCGTTTTGCCCGCTGTAGCATTAGCTCTTCGCCCGCTTGCTATCACTGCAAGAATAACAAGAACATCAATGCTCGACGAACTTAATAAAGATTATGTAAGAACTGCTCGTTCAAAAGGTTTAAGCGAAATTAAAGTCGTTGTTAAACATGCATTAAGAAATGCTCTTAATCCTGTAATAACTACATTGAGCTCGTTACTGGCTGCAACTCTTGGAGGTGTCTTCTTTATCGAATATATTTTTAACTGGCCAGGTATTGGTTCTCTTGCTATGGATTCCATATTAAAGCTGGACTTCCCGATGATACAAGGTACAATATTATTCAGTGCTGTCGTATTTGTAATTATTAACCTGACTGTTGATATTCTTTATGCATTCCTTGACCCAAAAGTAAAACTCAGATGATTAATATCAATAAAAATAATCTATGGTATTATTCATTTATCAGATTTAAGAGGCATAAGCTTGCATTCATATCATTGCTATTTGTTATCTTCTTGATATTAGTTGCTGTGTTTGCAGATACTATGACTCCGCATAATCCCGATGAACAGGTTCTGGAGTTTACTTCAAAACCTTCGTTCTTCATGAGTGAAGTACTCCGAAAAAAGGAAAACAACAAAATCATTCCTGTTAAAAAAGTTATTAAAATTGAAAACAACCAGATTACGTACATAGATTTTCTTGATAACCAAAAAACAGAATCAATTCAAAATTTTGAAGGTACAGGTTATAATATAGTACATAAAGTATATTACTTGCTTGGAACGGATAAATTCGGAAGAGATATATTCAGTCGTTTAATATATGGAACGCGAATTAGTTTGTCCGTTGGATTAATTTCTCAGAGCATAGCAATTATTATTGGGATTTTGTTAGGATCTTTTGCCGGATATTTCAGGGGAATGACGGATAGAATAATTATGTGGTTAATAAATGTAGTTTGGTCTTTTCCTTCAATATTACTTGTTATTTCCATTTCAGTCGTTCTCGGTAAAGGATATTGGCAGGCTTTTGTTGCTATTGGATTAACAAGCTGGGTAGAAATTGCACGTATAGTCAGAGGTCAGTTTATTACTTTAAAGGAAAGTGAATACGTTGAAGCTGCAAAATCAATCGGCTACGGAAAAAGAAGAATAATCTTTAAACATATCTTACCAAATTCCCTTTCCCCGGTAATCGTAACATCTACCGTTGGACTCGCAAATGCTATTATTTTTGAAGCCAGCCTTAGTTTCTTAGGACTCGGAGTTCAGCCTCCGACTGCAAGCTGGGGGCAAATGATATTTGATGGATATAAATATTTAATTACCGGTACTAACTTTGGTCTGGTTCTATATCCATCACTGGCTATAATGTTAACTGTATTTGCAGTAAATTTAATAGGTGATGGTTTAAGAGATTCACTTGATCCAAAACTAAAGAAATAATCTATGAATAATACAAAATCAGAAAACTTAAAATTATTTTATTTTCTAAAATGCATCAGTTCCCTTGGTGATGTTAGAATCAGAAGAATTGCAGAAAAATATTCCAAACTTAGTGAACTCTTTTCTATTGATTTGCTGTCCCTTAAAAGTATAGATGGTATCTCTGATAAGACATGTCAGGAAATTGAACAAAGCGTAAATAATTCAAATGGATTCGAGGAATCATATTTAAAACTTTTAGAAAAGCTTGAAAAAAGTAATATAAAAGTAACTACGGTTTTTGACGAGGATTATCCTAAGAATCTCAGGAATATTTATGATGCACCTGTGATTTTATATTATTACGGCAATTTGAATGAAAGCGATAGATATTCTATCAGTATCGTTGGTACAAGAACTCCAAGTGATTATGGTCGTAAAATTTGTTATGAGATTTCAAAAGAGCTCGCAAATAGGGGAATGCCTGTGATTAGCGGTCTTGCAATAGGTATTGATTCTATAGCTCATAATTCATGTCTTGAATCGGGAGGAGTTACGTACGCTGTTCTCGGAAGTGGTGTTGATAATCTCTATCCCCCTGACAATAAACATCTTTATGAAAAAATTAAGGAATCTGGATCCGTAATTTCAGAGTTCGATATAGGCTCTAAAGCTGAAAAGGTTAACTTTCCACGAAGAAACAGGGTAGTTAGCGGAATATCACTCGGAACACTTATAGTAGAATCAAGAATTAAAGGTGGTTCATTAATAACTGCAGAATTTGCTCTCGACCAGAACCGTGAACTCTTCGCAGTACCGGGAAATATAAATTCAAGAAATTCCGAGGGTTGTAATAATCTAATAAAAAAGGGATATGCTAAACTGGTTTCCGGTGTAGATGATATTGTCTCAGAACTTAATATTCATATTTCAGATTTAGTAAATACAAAATCTAATAGCATTCCTAAAACAGAACAGATGGAGATGAACGTCTTTGAATTAAAGATTTTTAATGCATTGAACAATACTGAACCAATTAACATTGATAAGATCTGTGAATTGGCTGAACTGAATATATCGGATTGTCTGGTTAATCTTTTAACTATGGAATTCAAAGGTCTGGTATCGCAGCTTCCGGGAAAATACTTTATCAAGACATAAGTAATCAAATTTCACTTCTTGAAATTCCATTTTTTGTAGCTGTAATAAATCCTAAATTACAAAATAAGTTATATGTTTATTGACGAACGAATATATTCGACTAAGTTCTTTTGCAACCTTGAAAAATGCAAGGGTGCTTGCTGTACTGTAAAAGGAACTCTTGGGGCTCCTCTCAAAGAAGATGAACTTGAGATTATTATAAAATCTAGTGATACTGCTAAAAAATACCTGTCACAAAAGAATATTAAGATAATTGATAGTGAGGGAAGCTATATGTATTATAATGGAAAGTACTGGATGAACACTGTAAATGAAAATGATTGTGTTTTTTCGTATTATGAAGGCGATATTGCAAAATGCAGTTTTCAGAAAGCATTCAATAATGGAGAAATTAAATTCAAAAAACCAATTTCCTGTGAGCTTTTTCCTATCAGGGTAGGAGGAAATAATTATGACGAATTACGTTATGAAAAATCGTATTTTTGTGAAGATGCTCTTGAATTAGGCAGGGAAAAGAATACTTACATATATGAATTTGTGAAAGATGCGATTGTAAGAGAGTTTGGTGAAGTATTTTATATAGATAATAATAAGATCCTAAAATAATTAAATTAAATAATGTTTAAGCAGTCACAACATCAGAAGCAGCTTCAGAGATTAATGCCGCAGATTATTCAAAAACAGAATCTGTTGGCTATTTCGACGATAGCTTTGGAACAGATGGTCAAGCTTGAAATGGAAATTAATCCTTTTCTTGAGGAAGTTGATGAAATGCTTGAAGAGCAGCAGGATGATGAAGCTGATGTTAATGCAGTTGAATCAAATGATGATTCAGAAGAAGTAATCGAACCCGTTAAAAAAGAAGACGAAGAGTTTGATACCGATGATTACGTTAATTCGGAATATGAAGGATATAAGACTGATGAATCAATCGATGGTGAAGAAAAGGCTAATTATGAGAACATGTGGTCAACGAGAGTTACTCTAAAAGATAACCTGCTTTCTCAATTGCATCTTTCCGAAATATCAGAAAAAGAAGCATTCATAGGTGAGGAAATCATTTGGTCAATAGATGATGAAGGTTATTTTAGAGATGATAATGACGACGTTTTAGCCGACCTTGAAAAACAGAAAATAGGCACAGCTTTTGAAGATGAAACTTTTACTCAAGATGAACTAAACAAGGTTTTGAAACTGATTCAGTCTTTTGAACCATTAGGTATAGCTTCACGAAACTTGGAAGAATGTCTGATTACACAACTTAATGATCACGAAATTGATGAGAATCTTAAGAAAATGTGCAAAGATATTCTCGTTAATCACTTCGATGAGTTCAGATTAAAAAACTATGAAAAACTCATGAAGGAATTTAACCTGTCAATTGATGAGGTTAATGAAATTTTTAAGACGATTTCTCATTTGAATCCTAAACCGGGGTATGTTTACGAAACCAGCGATAATATATACATTTATCCGGATGTTACTGTGATTTTTAAGGATAATGAATATATTGTTGAATTAAATGATAAGTCTATTCCTTCTTTGCGTCTTAATGATATGTATAATCATATTATGAAAACTAACGATAAGGAAGCAAAGGAATTTGTAAAGAATAATTTGGAAAGAGCAAAATGGTTTCTTGAATCTCTCCGTTCCAGAAAAGAAACACTTTTAAAGGTAATGTATGCCATACTTCATAGACAGAAAGAATTCTTTGACAATATGGGAAAGAATTTAAAACCAATGCTTGAAAAAGAAATTGCTGAAGATATCATGATGGATATATCAACGGTTAGCAGAACAGTTAGAGGTAAGTATGTTCAGACTGACTTCGGGATATTTGAACTTAAGCACTTTTTTAGTTATCATATAACAAACGAATCAGGAGATGATATCTCAACAAAAGAAGTCAAAGTAAAAATTGCTGAAATTATTAGCGAGGAAGATCATTCAAAACCTTTTACTGACGATGATCTTGTGGAACAATTGACTAAATTTGGTTACAAGATTGCAAGAAGGACAGCTGCAAAATACAGGGAGGCATTGCGTATTCCTGTTGCAAGATTAAGAAGGCAAATAGCAAAGTAATATTATGACAGAGAAAAATATTAAATCTACAACTGTTATTGGACTTATTCGTGATGGAGTCGCAGTAATTGGAAGTGACGGTCAGGTCACAATGGGAAATACAGTCTTAAAACATACTGCCAAAAAAGTTAGAAAAATATTTAATGAGTCAATTCTCGTTGGATTTGCAGGTGCTACATCGGATGCATTTACTTTGTTTGAGAGATTTGAATCAAAGCTTGAACAATACAAAGGAAATCTTCTTAGAGCAGCAACAGAACTCGCAAAAGAATGGAGATCCGACAAGTATTTGCGTAAGCTTGAAGCATTACTCGCAGTCGTTGGAAAAGATAAAACTCTTATTATTTCAGGTACCGGTGATGTAATCGAACCTGATGATGGTATTGTTGCTATAGGGTCGGGCGGGCAATATGCGTATGTTGCTGCGCGTATTATGGTAAAATATACAAAAATGACTGGTAAGGAAATTATTGAAGAAGCACTCAGGCAGGCAGCAGATGTCTGCATTTATACTAACAATAAGATAACTGTTCTGCAATTAGAAAAAAATAAAGAATAAACCAATTTGGATTTAAAGAAGAACGAGAATTTGGAAAAACAGACAAAACAAAAACATATCAATAGCATATCTATAAATCAGTTGACCCCATCACAAATTGTCGATGAACTGAACAAATATATTATCGGTCAGGATAATGCAAAAAAATCAGTTGCCATTGCTCTTCGTAACAGATGGAGACGTCAGCAGGTCGTATCTGAGATGAAGGATGAAATTATGCCGAATAATATCATTATGATCGGTCCGACTGGTGTAGGTAAAACTGAAATTGCAAGAAGGATTTCAAAACTTGCAAATGCACCTTTTTTAAAAGTTGAAGCATCAAAATTTACTGAAGTTGGATATGTTGGCCGTGATGTTGAATCAATGATTCGAGAACTGACAGATTTATCCGTAAATATTGTTAAGACAGATAAAAAGAATGAAGTTCAGGAAAAAGCAGTAGAAAATGCTCTCGAGAGAATTCTTGATATTATTCTTCCTCAAGTCCGAAAGAAAGCGGAAAAAAACGATAGAGTTCCGGGTGCTGCGGAAGCAGATAATAATAATACCGATGAAGAACTTAATTCAAAAACCCGCGATAAGTTCAGAAAACAATTGAAAGAAGGCAAACTGGATGATAGAATAATCGAACTTGACCTTACAAGTGAAAACATGCCAATGATGCAGGTTTTAGGACCAATCGGTCTTGAGGAAATGGGCTTAAATCTGCAGGATTTATTTGGGAATATAATGCCTAAAAAATCAAGAAAACGTAAGCTGAGCATAGCAGAAGCAAAAAAAGTGCTTGCTCAGGAAGAAGCTCAAAAACTCATCGATATGGACAGCGTAATTAAAGAAGCCATAGATAAAGTCCAGAATACTGGTATAATATTTATTGATGAGATTGATAAAATTGCAGGTACTAACAAAAATACTTCGGGTGCTGATGTTTCAAGAGAAGGTGTTCAGAGGGATTTGCTTCCGATTGTTGAAGGTTCCACTGTTATAACAAAATACGGTCCTGTAAAAACTGACCATATACTTTTTATAGCGTCAGGAGCTTTTCATATCTCAAAACCAAGCGATCTTATTCCTGAACTGCAGGGAAGATTTCCAATACGGGTTGAACTAAATAGTCTGAATGAAGAGGATTTTTTCAGAATATTAACACAGCCTGAAAATGCTCTTATCAAACAATATAAAGCGATGCTTGAAGCGGAAAAAGTCAAATTAAACTTCAGCATCGAATCTATACGAGAAGTTGCAAGGATAGCTGCTGAAGTAAATGAACAAGTGGAAAATATTGGTGCAAGGCGCTTACACACTATTTTAACAATTCTTCTTGAAGATATTCTTTACGACGTTCCGGATAAAAATAAAAAGAAAATTATTGAAATTGATGAAGAACTTGTTAATGTAAAACTAAATAAAATCGTTAAAAACAGAGATTTAAGCAGATATATTTTGTAAAATAAACGTTACGAAAATGAAAAGAATAATTTCATTATTTATTTTATTGGTTCTGGTTTGTTCCTCATCGTATTCTCAAAATAAGGATAAACAGAAATCAGGATTTTACGCGGGCATTGGTTATTCAATTATGATATATACCAATTCTGATGTTGCTGAAATCTACCCGCCGTTTAATTTTAGAGTCAGTTCTTTCAATTCTGAAATAACTCCTCATATTGGATACAAGTTATCAGACATGGTTTCGATTGAATTTGCTCCTTCTATTATTTACTCTAAATCAGGGGGTGACAAAGGATTTTATTATCAATCCGGCACAACCAATTATTACTATGTTCCATCTCCTCCATACTTATTCGCATTTCCACTAAACGCAAAACTGAAATTGTTTCCCTTCACAAAAAATAAATCAAATATTGTGCAGGGATTGTTCTTTGGAGTCTCAGCAGGACCTATGTTTATAAGAGAGGAATATGAAAATTATATTTATTCTGATAATTCCTTAACGAATATGTTAAATATAAAAAGCGTATATAATTCTCTTTGGACCGGCAATGCCCAGTTTTCTTTCGGATATTCTGGCGGGGAAAATGTGACATATGGCGTTGAGCTTGGTTACAGATTTGTACCGCTACCGCTCAAAAGGGATTATCCTCTGATTTCATCACTTGCTAGTAATATGAATTCTGTTTTGCTGAATATTAAAGTAGGATTTAATTTTTGAATATGTTCTTTTGTTAATTTATTCCTGATAATATCTGGCAATTTTTTAAATCAGCTTTTTCAATTATCACTAATTATGTGAAATTTGCATACCTGTTTGTTTTCAAAAATACTTATACTTTGAACAAGATTATTAAGTTTGTAACTTGAAAATAGCATAAAAATCGTGTAATTTTTGAGGTTTATTAATTTTATACATAAAAATGGATTTCAAACTGATTAACCGAATAACGGGCGCATTTGTATTCTTATTTTCACTGATCGTTTACCTTATTACTGTTCAGCCTACGTTGTCTTTCTGGGATTGTGGTGAGTTTATTGCTTGTGCTTTTACACTTTCTACTCCCCATCCGCCGGGTGCTCCTTTACATATTCTTGTAGGAAAAATATTCACCATGCTGCCTACTGCTACGGACGTTGGTTTGAGAATGAATTATCTTTCCGTGTTATCTAGTGCATTTAGTGTTTTGTTCCTCTATTTAGTTAGCACTAAAGTCATAATTAATTGGAGAGGTATTCCAAAAAATTTATATGAGATTTTAATCGTAGCAATTCCGTCATCTATTGGTGCTTTATCTCTTGCTTTTGCAGATAGTTTCTGGTTCAACGCTATGGAAGCTGAAGTTTATGGATTCGGTACTTTTCTTATGGCATTATGTATATACATTATGATGTTGTGGTGGGAAAGAGCTGATGAACCGGGTAGTGATAAATATATACTTTTCTTTTCTTACGTTGTCGGGTTGTCTATCGGTATTCATTTGCTTGTTGTCCAGACATTATTCTTGCTCGGCATTGCGTTTTATTTTAAAAGATTCGAATATAAATTGAAGACTTTTCTAATTGCGGTAGGTGTTTCAATGTTTTCGTTTTTCCTTGTTTACCCGATCATCGTTAAAAAAATGCCTGCATTGATTCAGTCGTCTCCCACAGTTGGTTTCATTATTATAATTTTGGCAATTATTATCGGTATCGTATATTCAGTCCAAAAACAGTCTAAAGCATTAAATCTTGTTTTTACATCTTTATTCTTAATTGTATTGGGTTATACGACTTACATAACAGTGCTACAGAGATCAGGTGTCCAGAATCTTCCACTCGATGAAAACAATCCGGATAATATGGAAAGATTGCTTTCCTATCTAAATCGTGAACAATATGGTGATCAACCGCTCGTTCTTCCTCGAAGATATTCACAGGAACCTCAGCACTGGAAAACCTGGCAGAACTATACAAGCGATATGGACTTTATGTGGAAGTATCAGATAAATGAAATGTTTAATAGATATCTTTTCTGGCAATACATAGGAAGAGCAGGGTATGAACAGGGGGATGGTGTAGATTTTTCAAAATTATTTGCTATTCCATTTATTCTGGGTTTAATAGGTGTATTCCACCATTTCCGGCGAGACTGGAAACTTGCTATGGTTTTTCTTTTAATGTTCGTATTAATGGGGGTCGTTACTGCGCTTTATCAAAATCAACAGGATCCTCAACCTAGAGAACGAGACTATTTCTACATTGGGGCATTCTTTGCATTTTCGTTGTGGATATCTCTCGGTATTGTAGCTCTTATTGAATTATTAACTGAGATGCGTAAAAAGGAACTCGGTATTGGTTTAGCATCTGTTGTTATGGGATTAGCTTTTGTATTCGTTCCGCTCAATATGCTGAAAGTTTCTTACCCTTTCCAGACAAGGCAGGAAAATTTCTTTCCGTATGATTATGCTTATAACATTTTGCAAAGCTGCGAAAAGGATGCTATCCTTATAACTAACGGTGATAACGATACTTTCCCGTTGTGGTGTCTGCAGGCAGCTTATGGTGTAAGACAAGATATAAGGATTATTAATCTGTCTTTGGCACAAACAGACTGGTATAATCTTCAGTTAAAGAATGAAAAACCTTATGGTTCGATGACGGTTCCTATGACATTTACCGATGCACAATTATCAAATCCTGATTTTGTAAGACCTAGAGAATGGGATGAAAAGAAAATTCAGGTACTTGATGTTCCTTCGGAGGTTTATCCTGACACAATGCAAGTAAAGCCCGAAAAGATTGTGTTTTCCGTGCCCGCTACAATAAGACAGAAATCAGGTAATAGAACTATAACCGGAATAAAATTTAATGATATATTACTCTTAGATATTATTAAAGCTAATAAATGGAAGAGACCAATTTATTTTTCAGCTACAGTATCTCCTGAAAATTTTGTGGGTCTTGGTGATTATCTTATATTAGAAGGAATGGCTCATAAATTACTGCCTTACAAAGTTGGTAATGGTATGGATGTTCCTGTTAATAAGGAGATTACAAATAAAGCTTTATTTGAACCGCCTGCAGTACCAAGCCAGACACCTCAGTATGGATTCTTGTTTAGAAGTTTAAATCATAAAAATCTGTTTTTTGATGAGACTCAGCAAAGAATGATTGAAATGTATCGGACAATTTTTGTGTGGTTAGCAAATACTTATGGGATGGATTCGACTAAATTAGGTGAAGCTGCAAAGGTACTTAAACGCATGGAAGATGTAATACCGAATTCTAAATTTAAAATGGATTACAGGCAAAGTTATCAGGTTGCTATGTTATACAAAATGATTGGTGATAATCAAAAATTTGATGAATTCGCAAAAATAGCTGAAGAAGGCGCATTGATAGATAAGAAGAGCACTAATCCTAATACATCAAGCTTCTATAATCCTTACAGGATATTACTTGATATTTATGAAGCTAAAGGGGAATATCAAAAGGCGCTCAACCTTTTAAATGAACTTGATCAAAGGGATCCTTCTGTTAATCAGAAAAGAGAAAGTCTGAAATTGAAAATGTCCGGTGGAGAGGAAAAGAAATAGATTCCTTTAGAATAATCGATAGATATGAGAAATAATAAAAAGATCGGTATTCTGATTGTAGCTTACAATGCATCAACAACTTTGCATAAGGTACTTGATAGAATACCGAAAAACGTGTATGATGAGATCGACGAAATAGCTGTTTTTGATGATGCGAGTAAGGATAATACTTACATGGTTTCTATCGGATATAAAGAGCTTAATCAGCTGGATAAATTACATCTGTATCTCAACGATAAAAATCTTGGTTATGGAGGTAATCAGAAAAAAGGTTTCAGTTATTTTGCTGAAAAAGGTTTCGACGTTGTAGTTTTACTTCATGGAGATGGACAGTATGCACCTGAAATACTGCAGGATATGTATTCTCCAATCACTGATGGAGATGCAGACGTAGTACTCGGTTCAAGAATGATGACTAAATATGGCGGAGCTCTGAAAGGTGGAATGCCTTTTTATAAATATCTCGGTAATAAAATCCTGTCTTCTTTTCAAAACCGTAAACTAAAAATGAATCTTACGGAATTCCACTCAGGTTACAGAGCCTATTCTATTCAGGGTCTGAGCAAACTTAATTTAACAAATACTACAAACGATTTTCATTTTGACACTCAGATTATTATAAAAGCAAATCATAATAATCTTAGAATTAAGGAAATTCCCATACCTACTTACTACGGTGATGAAATATGCTATGTTAATGGAATTAAATATGCCCGAAATATATTTGATACTACGAATGATTATATTAAAACGGTTAATGGTAAGCGTAAATCCGAAATATATTCAGAGTATTATATACCATATCCTTTGAAGCTATACCCGTATTCAAGTCATAGGATAATTCTTGATTTACTTAATAAAAAAGACAATCTGAAGATTCTCGATGTAGGATGCGGTGACGGTCTTTTTGCTGAACATTTATCTGAGAGAAATCATCTTGTAGGAGTGGATTTTATTCCTGAATCTGAAAATACATCAAAGAATTTTAAATCATATTATCAGTATGACTTAAATAACGGTTTACCTGATAAACTGCATCAAGAAGGTAAATTTGATTATATTCTATTAATGGATGTTCTCGAGCATTTGCTTAATTTTGAAAAAGTTATTGAGCAATCAAAAGAACTTCTGAATCCTCAAGGAAAGCTAATTATTTCGTTGCCCAATTTCGCAAATATTTACGTAAGACTTAATCTTTTAATTGGCAGGCTGCCTCTCGCGGATAAGGGTATTCTTGACAAAACACATCTGCATCTGTTTACTCATAGAATAATCAGGAATATGCTAACTAAACATAAATTGCAGGCAGTTCAGCAGCGCGTAACCCCTATACCTGTTATTGAAATCTTACCAGGAGCATTAAAAAGAAATATTGGTCTGTTTCTTAATTTCATTCTTTACATAAAAGCTATATTATTTAAAAGATTATTTGGATATCAGTTCATATTTATTTCTAAACCAGTAGATTAATTAATTTGGCTAAACAGCAGAAAAAGGCTATTAAACCCGAAATCAAATTCTCATCAAAAAGTATATTTGATAATAATTATATTATACTTGGAATTCTTGGTGTATTCTGGCTAATATTTTTCCGGGAATTGCTCTCGGGAAATGCTTATCTTTTTGATGATTTCATCGAACAATATTATCCGGGTAAGTTTATGGCCGCCGTTATGCTTAGTAAGGACATATTCCCATTCTGGAACCCGTTTGCATTCAGTGGTGTACCGTTTTTTGCAGACCTTCAGATTGCAGTACTTTATCCTTTTAATTATATTCTTCATTTCTTTGTGCAAAATGATAGATTATCAGCATTAGCAATCCAGAACACTATTATAATCCATTATCTCCTTACGTCAGTATTTACTTTTTATCTTGCAAAGCATTTTAAACTATCAGGATTGTTTTCTTTATTGTTCGCTGTGCTTTTTACTTACTCAAGCTACATGATAATCCACATGATGCATCAGCCATTAATTGAAGCTGCAACATGGTTCCCGCTTTTCTTCCTTTTCTGGTTGAAATTTATCGACACCAAAAAGTACATTTATCCTTTAATGGCAGGTGTGGTTTTGGCTTTGTGTGTGCTCGCAGGTTATCCTCAAGTACCATTCTTCAATTTTTTCTTCATAGCGCTCTATACTCTTTTTGTTGCATATTCGTACTATAAGCAACAAAACATCAAACAGATATACCATCTTATGTTTGGTATGATTCTAATTCTGTTTTTCACTTTTGGTTTAACAGCATTTCAGCTTTTGCCTACGTTTGAGTTCATTGGTTTGTCAAATCGGTCTTCATTTGATTATCAATTTGCAAAACAGGGTTCGATGCATATTTATGATTATATAACCCTGATTATCCCGAAATTCTTTGGAGTATGGAGTGGAAACGAAAAGATATCTGATATGCAATACTGGTCAAAGCATTCGGAAGGTCCATGGATGTTTTCAATTTCAAATATTTTCACATCTGCATTAATTATTTTACTTTTAATACCATCATTCAAGTATTTCTTTAAAGAAAAGAAACATATCTATCTGGCTTACTTCTCATTAGTTATCATTGCATTCTCATTTATGTTCTCTCTGGGCGGAAACTTCTTCTTTCACAAGCTATTGTTTGACGTAGTGCCTTTCTTTAACAGGTTCAGAAATCCTGCTCACGTTGTGTACATTATGATGATGGCAATCATTATGGTTACAATGATAGGTACAAACGGAATTATTATGGAGAATAAAGTAAAAGAGTATTTTTCTAATAAGTATTTATTAATAACAGGAGGAATTATCCTCGTACTATTTGTTATTGTTTATTCAGGTACCTTGCTTCCTGTTTACACAGTGCAAACTCCGCAGGTATTATCCTATGTGAAGTCACAGGGGTTGACGTTTTTCATAATTGGTTTATTATTTGTTGCCTTTTTCTATTTATTCTCTAACGGTAAAATTAAGTTAAATACATTCAGTATTCTTGTGGTTCTGTTGTTATTATTTGAAATTTATTACATTTGGTTCGACCAGAATAATGGTACTAAGAATCCTGAAAAAGAGTTTTCACAGACAGTTCAGTTTAGTAATCAATTTAAGAAGGAAATGACGTCTGACATATTCCGTGTTAATGGAAGAGCTTACAACCCATCCATTATGCTGTTCAAAAGAAATCTGGGGTATGTTGACAATGTTGAATACATTGAAGGTTATGGCGCCCTAATGCTGAAGAATTTCATCCCGCCTAATGGTGCTGATCAGAATAGTACCCAAACACATGATCTAATGAATTTGAAGTATAAGGTATTTCATGATTCAGCAAGTAAGGGGAACCCCTTGGGAATTAATCCGACTTATCTTCCTCGAGTAATGATGTTTTATGATGCAGTTCAATTTGAAAGTGATTCTCTGGTTAAGAACTATATGTCTTCCAATCAATTCGACTATCGTAGAACTCTTGCAATTGAATCTAAAGAAAATCTGAATTTGCCTAAACTTAATCATAATGATTCAATCCCCGTATCAAACATCAAAATATTAGGAAGAAACATTAATTCTATTAAAGTTGAAGTTGATACTCCTGAAGACGGTTTATTATATTTCAGTGAAGTTTTCTACCCGGCTTTTAAATCTTACGTGGATGGAAAGCAATCAGAAATCTTGAAAGTTGATTATTGTATGAGGGCTGTCCTGATACCGAAAGGAAAACATATCGTCGAAATGAATTATGAGTCTGATTCTTTTGACAAAGGAGTTTTGTATTCAATTATAACTCTGTTATTATTAGTTGTCTCAGTTCCGGTTACAATCGTTTTCCCAAGGAAAAGAAAATCAGCAGTTTCTGATGAAAGTTCTGATTAATGCTCTTTCCGGTATCGGTGACGCATTAATGTTTTCACCGGCGTTGAAGATTCTTCACGATAAGCTTCCTAACTGCAAATTTGATATGCTTGTGATGTTTGACTCGGTTAAGGAACTGTACCGCACTTCACCCTATCTGTCAAATATTTATCACATTGATTTTTTAAATCAATCCACTCTTAAATCTCTTAAAGAAATTTATAAAATCAGAAAGAACGATTATTTTATATCCATAAACGTGTATCCTTCGAACAGGTATGAATATAATATATTAAATTTTATGCTCGGTGCTCAGAAAAGACTGGGGCATACATATCTTCATAATTCTGCTGGTAACTTAAGTTTTCTTAATAATATTAGTGTCAAAGAAGAAGCAGATGTTCATAATGTTGTCCAAAATCTTAATCTTATAAAAATGATTTGTGGATTCAGCGATGAAGAAGCGGGTGGACTGGATATATTTCTAAATGAAGATGACGATAATATTGCTAAAATGTGGCTTAAAAAAGAGGGGATTGTAATGGAAAAACCCATTATCGGTTTCCATGCGGGCTCATCAACTCTTAAAAATCATATTAATAAAAGATGGGATGTCCGGAAATATGCAGAACTCGGAAATAGACTAATGGAAGAAAAAAATGCTTCGATCCTCTTATTTGGTAATGAAAATGACCTAAACAATCATCTTAATGCACTTATGCATAATAGGGGAGTTATAACATCTACATCAAACTATATGGATTCAATGGCGAGATTGAAACAGTGCGATCTTTTTGTTTCCAATGATACGGCGTTTCTGCATTCGGCTTCGGCATTTAAAATCCCTGTAGTGGCAATTTTTGGATATACTAACTTTAAAGAATTGTATCCGTGGAATACAAATCACATTATCGTTAGAAAAGAACTTGATTGCAGTCCTTGTTTCTTCAATTCTCCGACACCCGCTCATTGTAAATGGAAAGGGGATGATGAATTCAAGTGTATAAGAAGTATAACATTTGAAGAAGTGTACTCAGCCTGTACGAAGCTTTTAAACTAATTCCAGAAGTCCCAGGTAATCGTAAACCGTGAGATACTTCTTAGCAATCCGCCTCTGTCATCGAATGGATATAATGCTGTATTGTATAAGAGATTATTAAATATATTTGCCACAGTTATATTAATATTTGCTTTCCCGATCCTGGCACCTACGTAAAAATCCGCATCAAAGTTATCAAAAGCTGAATTATTATTTTCTAAAGTAATAGAGTTTGCCAGCTGATTATACCCAAAACTCGGTTTATCAGATATATATTTAATATTGAATCCAGTTTTTAATTTAAGCTTATTTTTGAATAGTACATTCTTATAAGCTATATCAGATGATATATAAATTTTAGGTATAGTTTTTACGATATAATTATTCTCATCAAATGAATTAAGATTAATAATTGCTGCAATGTACTTGGAGTCGTAGCCAAATGATATGTTTGAATTCAATATTGAATAATCCGAAAATATATTGCTGTAAAAATTAAGGTATGAGAGTGTAAAATCATTATAATTAAACTTGAAACCGGCTTCATAGTATTGCTTTCTGGATGCATTATAATTACTCTCAAATCTGTTATAATATTCATCATAAAACAGTGATTCATAGTCGAATCCGTACGTTGTATTATTTGTTCCGCCTTTTATTTCAAGATGTGCAGTTTTACTGAAATCTAATCTGTAATTTAATTCGGCTCCGTACATAAAATGATAAGTATTGTTGAATCTCTGAGATTTAATTGCCCCTGATATTACAAATTTATCATACGACATGTCAAGTCTTGAGTAAAGATCAACAGCATTAAAATCAAAATATCTTGTACCAACCACAGAATCGATCCTTGCCAAAGTTGACCTGTCATAATTGTAAAGGTTATAATATCCTTTCACTCCGGCAAGAAGTTTTATTTGTGACAATTTAAAAGGAATTAAATAAACAGTTTGGTTTAAATTAAATCCATACTGTACACTGTGATAATTCTTCCCTATAAATATTCCGTTAGATTCATTCCTGTTCTCTTCATCTCTGTATTCACGTATTGAATTATTCGTAAAGATGTTAAAATTTGTAAGCGATAAAGTATCCCTGAAAAACCTTCCGGTTATCTTTATGTCACTATATGTTGTAAATATCTTCTCGTATGCGTCAGGATTAACCGAGAGAGCAAGATTAGGGTCCATAAGTGTATCTTTTGAACTACTAAACATTAACCCTTCATTCTGTCCTCTTTCTTGTTTGTTTGCCGATATAAAAAACTTTACATTAAATCTGTCAGATGGATAGTAATTAAACTGAAATCTGCTTCTCCAGAATGAAAAATCCGAATTCTGATAATGTCCGTCGGACGCATAATTATTAACCCCGAAAAGAAAGTTAAATTTTCTTGAGATCGGCAGATTCATGTAAACGTCTGCAAATAGCGCTCCGTCTCTGTCTTGTGAGTACCTGAACTGTGTGAATAAATTCGGCTGGAAGTTATCTTTGTCTATTATATTAATTATTTTACTGTATGGATTTAATCCGTACATGAACGATAGGGAAGTGGATACTTCTTCAATTTTATCGATTTCATTAACCGAGAAACTTTCAACGTCAAAACCTCCATAAAACTGATTATTCGACTCAATCCCGTTCCTGAAGACACCGATATTGGAAAATCCATTATAGTTTATTAGGGATTTGCCTCCGGTTCCGAAATAGTACGCATAGAAACCTGTTTTCTCATTAAGTATCTCCTGTAAGTTCCTTTTATCATTCCAAATAAAATCATCCGTGCCGCTTGTATCTGATAAATAGGAAAGTAAATCCTGTTTGTGAATCTTGTTTTGATTGAAATTGACCTTTACAGTATCTTTTGGAAATGTACCCGTAATTAATGTGTCTTTCTTCTGAGAATATAACGATGAACCATACAATATTGTGAGTACTATTATCCCAATTGATTGTAAGATTTTCATTATTGCTCTAAATTATCTTTTCTGCATTCGAATCAAGTCCGTCAAGATTTTTTCTATGCTTGATAATCTTTGAATCAACAAGGAATACTACTTCTTCTGCTATGTTTGTGGCATGATCGGCAATTCTTTCGAAGTGCCTTAATAATGTAATACAGTGTGCACAAGGGCGTATTACCGATGAATCCTTTTCCATTAAATCTATGAGTTTTTGGAAAATATCTCTTTCAAGTTTATCTATAACATCATCCGACTTTATGACACTCAGAGCCATATCAGGATCGTTGTTAACTATTGAATCCAGCGTTTTTGTAACCATAAGTTTTACTTTCTCTGCCATCAATTCCATTCCTACATTTCGTAATATCTCAAGGTGATTTTTTAGTGGTTCTGCCCGTTCGGCAATATTTACCGCTATATCACCCATTCTCTCAAGATCATTATTCGTTTTTAATGCAGATAAAATAATTCGTAAATCAACTGCTACAGGCTGCGTTAGAGCAAATATCCTTTGACATAATTTATCAATTTTGATGTCATATTTGTCTATCTTTTCATCCCGCTCAATAACTTGCTGTGCATATTCTAAATTACTTTCAAATAGTGCTTTTACGGCGAGAGATAGCTGCTCTTCAACAAGACTCCCCATTTTCAATATCTTGCTTGTCAGCTGCTGTAATTCTTCTTCTAAGTAATGATACATTTAATATTCGTGATTTAATTTTTAACCAAATTTTCCGGTTATATAATTTTGTGTTCTCTCATCATTAGGACTTGTAAATATTTTTCTGGTCGAATCATATTCAACCAATTCTCCGTTTAAAAAGAAACCTGTTACATCGCTGACTCTTGCAGCTTGCTGCATGTTATGTGTTACAATAACTAATGTGATGCTATTTTTCAAAGTAAAAATGAGTTCCTCTATTTTTGAAGTGGAAATCGGATCCAGTGCCGAAGCAGGTTCATCCATCAGTATTATTTCAGGATTTACAGCAAGTGTTCTTGCAATACAGACACGTTGTTGCTGACCGCCGGAAAGCCCGGTTGCCATTTCTTTTAATCTGTCCTTAACCTCGTCCCAGATTGCTGCACGTTTTAAACTCGTTTCAACTATATCATCGAGCCATTCCTTTTTAGTAATACCGTTTATTCTTGCCCCGTATGCAACGTTTTCATAAATGCTTTTCGGAAAGGGATTAGATTTTTGGAATACCATTCCAACTTTTCTCCTTAAAGCAACTATATCAGTATTTTTTCTATAAATATCCTCATCATCAATTTTAATTTCCCCAGTTATCTTTACTCCATTAATCAAGTCATTCATTCTGTTTAATGTTCTGAGAAAAGTAGATTTACCGCATCCTGAAGGACCTATTAAGGCTGTTACTTTGTTGGAAGTAATTTGAATATTAATGTCCTTTAAAGCATTATTCTTTCCGTAATAAAAGTTAAGATTATTTGTAGTTATTTTAATTTCTTTCGTTTTCATCATGATTACGGAAATATATTTATTTTATTTTAAACTGAAAATATGTAAATGAAATCATTATACAATCTTGCCGTCAACCATTTTTATAATCCTGTCGCATTTAGAAGCAAATTCCTCGTTGTGCGTTACTATAACAAATGTCTGCTTGAATTTTTCTCGAAGCTTAAATATCAGTTCAATGATTGAATCAGCATTTTCCGTGTCAAGGTTTCCAGTCGGTTCATCTGCAAGTATTATCTTTGGTGAGTTGACGAGTGCTCTCGCAATTGCAACCCTCTGTGCCTCACCGCCGGATAACTCCGAAGGTTTATGATGTATTCTGTCACCGAGACCGACTTCGATAAGAAGCTCTTTTGCCTTCGTCTCATCATTATTGCCCGCTATCTTGGAAGCAATTGAAACGTTCTCAAGAGCAGTAAATTCAGGTAGAAGATGATGAAATTGAAATATGAATCCGATATCATTTGCTCTGAAATTTGCAAGCTGTTTGTCGTTATAACCAAATACATCAGTTTGCTCGAATATCATCGACCCTGAATCAGGATTATCTAAAGTTCCGAGTATATGAAGTAGAGTACTCTTTCCTGCTCCTGATTTTCCAACAATTGCTGCAATCTCGCTTCTGTATATTGTCAGATCTATACCCTTTAAAACCCGGAGTTTGTTTGTCTTCGTTATCTGATATTCCTTGGTTATACCGCTTAATTGTATTAATGTGTTTTCCATTATTATTCCCAGCGTATTGATTCAACCGGTTTCTGTTTTGCCGCCCTGATTGATGGATATAAGGAAGCTAAAAAGCAAAGTACAAGCGCTGCTAAAGGTATGTAGATAAAATCCGAGAATCTTAATTCTACAGGCAGTGCTTCTAATTTGTAAACAGATGTATCCAGTTTATATATTTTAAAATAAATTTGCAGTAAAGCCAGTCCAAGTCCTAACACTGAACCTGTTATCACACCAACAATGCCCACTACCAGTCCTTCAAACATGAATATTCTTGTAATCATTTTATCACTCGCTCCCATGGCTTTAAGGATTCCTATGTCTCTTTTCTTCTCAATGACTGTCATCGTTAACGAACCGAGTATGTTGAAAGATGCAACCGCTATAATCAGACTTAATAATATGAATGCCGCCCATCTTTCTACTTTTAGTATTGAATAAAAATCCTTATGTAAATCATACCACGTCATAACATTAAACTTTGAAGTGTCAACCTGTGTCTGTAGTCTCAACTTTAAATTATCTGCATCATTAATATCTTTTGACCTTAATTCAATTCCGTTAACGGTATTATTCAGCTTGAATAAATCCTGTGCATTTTCTATCGATATGTATGCATACTTCGAATCATATTCTCTGTTTTCGGAGTCATATATACCTGTTACAATAAACTGTTTTGTTATAGGCTCTACAAATTGTGTAAGTGAATACTCAAGCCCTACAGGACTTAAAATTGTAATAGTATCGCCGATAAAAACTTTAAGACCGTTTGCAAGTGAAAATCCGATTATTATGCTTCCGAAATCTCCTTTATCGCTAAGGTCAAATTTGCCGTAATTTGTAAACTCCTTTATTCCTGATACGTTTCCTATTTTGCTCTCATCAACACCCTTTACTAGCAGCACCTTGTTTACGTCTTGCGTTGCTAGCATACCTTTATTCATCGTGTAAGGAGCCGCATTCGGTATATCGTTCGCATATATTGTTTGAAGCATCGATTCATAATTATCAAATTTCGCATTGCCTTTTGCTTCTATTCTGATGTGAGGGTCAAACCCTATCAATATTGACGTAACTTTCTCGCTGAAACCGTTAAATACTGATAGCACAATTATCATTGCTGCAACACCGATTGAAACTCCTACAATAGAAATTGTAGATATTACAGTAATAAAACTGACTTTTCTTTTAGAAAATAAATACCGCTTTGCTATGAAAAATTCAGTTCTCATTATTCGTCGAATACTATTACGGATTCTCTGTATTGTCTGACTTTATTCGTATCTATCTTATTCAATAAATATTTACTTAAATCTGCTCTCTTCTGTTCTAAATTTCTTCCATCCTTCAGTTTGGAAATATCATACTTTACATGTAAAACTCTGTTATCTAATATATGCCTTGAAATCCCCGCAGGCAGCTTCGATTCATTGTTCGCTATCTTCACAATCTGTTTCTTGTCAAAATGGAAAAATTCTACGAGTAATCCTTTTCTTCTCGAATATTTTCGTAAGTCATGATACGTGATTTCTTCTTCTGACCTGTCAAAACTGTAAACATTAAAATAGAATTTTGTAAATTGATGAAGTCTTTCAATATTCTCTTTAAATTTCTTGGGTAAGTGTATTAAAATGCTTCGTCCGTTATTTATGTCTGAAACTAATATATAATTATTATACTGCTGTATTATGCTTTTCGCATCTTTGTATGTTTTCTCTTCGTATTTGTAACCGTTTTCAAGACAAAAATCAACTACATGTTCAATTTTTGTATCGTAAACTAAGTGATTCCAGTTTCGTAATCTTATTCGTTTGCTCTTGTAATCAGTTAATTGAGCAATAATTAGCTTGCATCCGATTTCCTTTAATGTGCTTAACCTGTTTGCACCATCGATAAGTATCTTCTGACTGCCGTAATTACCCACTATTACAGGATTCATAAGATACTTGCTGTTCGATATTCGTTCGTATATGTTCCTTAACCTGTTCGTTTCCGTGGTCTCATGAAGTTTTATATCATCAATTCGAAGTATGTCAACATTAAAAAACTTATTTGTATAATTTATCATTCTTTTATAAAGTCCAGAAGCCCTTCCTTGCCTAATTTAATTCTAATCGTATCACCGGGTAAAATTCCGCCTTCAAGTACCTTTTCCGCAAGGGGATTTGCAATATTCTTTTGTATAGTCCTTTTCAGTGGTCTGGCTCCGTATTGTATATCATACCCGAGCTTTCCTATCCAGTCTTTAACATCATCATCTATTAATAGTTTAATATTATTCTTATTCAGTCTGTCTGACAAATACTTTACCTGAATATCAACAATCATCCTTATTTCTTTCTGCGTCAGTGGATTGAAAAGTATTATATCATCTATTCTGTTTAGAAATTCAGGTCTGATTGTTGCTTTCAGTAAATCAACAAGTTTTATCCTCAAATCTCCGATTATTTCATTTCTGTTTCCGTCATTCATCAGCTGAAGATGTTCTTGTATCAGATGTGAACCCAGATTTGATGTCATTATTATAATCGTATTCTTGAAATTCACAGTCCGTCCCTGCGAATCCGTAAGCCTGCCTTCATCAAGTACCTGCAGAAGTACGTTAAAAACATCCGGATGTGCTTTTTCTATTTCATCAAGCAAAACAACTGAATAAGGTCTTCTTCTTACTGCTTCTGTCAGCTGACCGCCTTCTTCATAACCCACGTATCCGGGAGGAGCTCCGATAAGTCTTGATACAGAAAACTTTTCCATGTATTCACTCATATCAATTCTTACTAAAGCATGCTCATCATCGAATAAAAACTCTGCAAGTGCTCTTGCAAGCTCTGTCTTGCCGACACCCGTCGTCCCAAGGAAAATGAATGAACCAATCGGTCTGTTGTCATCCTGCAAACCTGCTCTTGACCTTCTTATAGCATCTGATACGGCAATTACAGCGTCATCCTGACCAATTACTCTTGCAGAAAGATTTTTCTCCATCTGTAGCAATTTTATCCGTTCGCTTTCCAGCATCCTGTTTACAGGTATTCCTGTCCATTTAGAAACAACTTCAGCTATATCCTCGGCATCGACTTCCTCTTTTAGCATCTTCTTGTCCGATTGTACTTTTAGCAGCTCTTCAGATTTCGAAATAATGCTCTTTTCTATTTCAGGAATTTTCCCATATCTCAGCTCCGCAACTTTTGCAAGATTGCCGCCGCGTTCGAGATTGTCTGCTTCAAGTTTTAGTTTTTCTGAATCCTCTTTCAGCTTTCTTATATTCTTAATTAAATCCTTCTCGAGATTCCAGTGTGCAACAAGCGAATCCCTTTCCGATTTTAGTTCGGCTAATTCCTTCTCAATTTCCTTTAATCTGAGTTCAGTCGGATTGATGTTAGATTCCTTTTTAGCCATAAAGAATATTTTATATGTTCAGTATTTTATCGTCAATTCCAAACAGATAAGCTATCAACGCCGTTCTGACCCACATTCCGTTTCTTTCTTGTCTCCAGTATTTAGCTCTCGGGTCATTATCAACATCAACTTCTATTTCCTGTCTTCTCGGAAGCGGGTGCATCACTATCGCAGTCTTTTTCATCAGCTTAAGATGTTTCTTTGTCAGATGGAATTTGGTATAGTCGATATCCTGTGATTCCCCGCTGACATCATATTCATCCTGTATTCTGGTCATATAAACAGCATCTGCTTCGGGCAATGATTTTTCAAGTTCAGATGTTTCCTTATAGGGTATTTTGTGCTTCTTTAAGAAGTCTTTAATGTCATTGCCGACTTTTAAATAATCGGGAGATACAAAAATAATCTTTACACCTTTGTAATGTTTCAGAAGATATGCAAGCGAACGAACTGTCCTTCCTCTTTTAAGGTCTCCTACCATTACTATTGTTTTTCCCTTAATACCGCCTTTATCAAGAAAGGACTGATGTAATGTATAAAGGTCAAGTAATGCTTGTGTCGGATGCTGGTCTTTACCCGAACCTCCGTTAACTATGCTGATCGGACGTTTCGTCTTGTTCAGCATCCATGCAGCTTTTTCAGCCATGCCTTCTTCAAAATGCCTCATGATTATCATGTCAGCATATGAACTGAATGTCCTTATCGTATCTTCAGGTGTTTCGCCTTTTAATTCTGAGGATGTCGAGGTAGAACGTATTTCGCTGACCTGCATACCGAGTATATAACAGGCGCTCTGGAATGAAACAAATGTTCTCGTCGATGGCTGTACAAAATAAAGCATTGCTCTCTTATGTGATAAAAGAGTCCTTAGATAATCCAATCCTTCCTTCGACTTGGATATTTTTCGTATCTTGTTGGCAACTTCAAAAAGTTCATTTAAAAGTTCAGGAGTGAACTGCTGCGCAAAAAGACAGTCAAACATCCTTCCGTTCTTTTCGAAATAATTGATTTTATTCACAAGTTTTGTCTTGTAAAAATCATCCCATGAAAGATTCTTTAAACTTTCAATTTTCTTTAGTTCTGCTTTTGTCATATTACTATATTTAATTTATTCTTATTGATGAATTAACGTACCGGCTTTGTATTCCAGTGCTTCTTTTAACTTTTCAATATGCGTAATAATAGCTTTGTTTCCCGTGTTCTGCACAAACTCAATCACTGACTGCACTTTCGGACCCATGCTTCCCGCCGTAAAATGTCCCTGTTCAAAATATGTTACTGCTTCATCAAGGTTTAAATCTCTCAATTTTATTTCATTTGGCTTCCTGAAATTTATATAACATTGTTCAACATTTGTCAGTATAACAAACAAATCAGCTTTCAGGTCTATTGCAAGCTGAGCTGATGCAAGGTCTTTATCTATAACCGCTTCAACTCCCGCTATCTCACCTTTTTCATTATGATATACAGGAATTCCTCCGCCTCCAACAGATATAACTATGTAGCCGTTATTCGTGAGGTCTTGTATAATATTCTTTTGAACAATGAATTTAGGTTTTGGTGAAGCTACAACCCTTCTGTATCCTTTACCCGAAGGGTCTTCCTTGAATTTCCAGCTTTTTGTTTTGAGTATTTCTTTGGTATGCTCAAGCGAATAATAAGGTCCTACAGGTTTCGTTAGATTCTCAAAGGCTTGGTCTTTTTCATCGACCAGTACCTGCGTAAGTAAAACCAGTGTTTGTTTCTTTATTCCGTGTTTCTCAAAAGCGTTTTGTAACGATTTCTGAAGTATATATCCTATTTCGCCTTGAGTCTCAGCAACGCAAACATCTAACGGCATCGGAGGTACTTTTGAAGACCCCTCTTCCTGCTGGATAAGGAGATTACCAACCTGTGGTCCGTTTCCGTGTGTCAGTATTACGTCATATTCCGTTGATTTAAACAAAGGTATTAACTGTTCAGCAGTTTGATCTGATGCAGCCTCTCTTTCTTCAATCGTACCCTTGGATTTAGAATCTAATAATGCGTTCCCGCCCAAAGCAATAACAAGCAACTTCTTTTTGTCAGTCATATAAAATAAAAATCAGATAATATTATTATAAAATCTTAAAAATATCAATAAATACGGTCATTCTCAATTCATTACGCTCTCGAAATAAACAATAAAGGAATTATAAACCCAACTGATCTTGGAAAGAAATATTCTCTTCTTTGTGTTCTTAGTCTTTTAAGTGATCTGAAATCATCTTTTTTTCTTAGTGACTTTAGTGCTACTATCCGTAAAAATGTTGTAATAAAAACAAACTTATTACTAAATAAAAACATTTTAGTTTTCTTTGTTTATTAATCAATTTGTATCTTTTCCGTGCTCTCTTTGTCGAAGATTCGCCGCGGAGAACGACCTTTGCATCCTTCGCGAACTCTGCGTTTAAAATCTTTTTCTTTTAATATTAAATAGGCCTTTTCTCTGTGCTACTATCCGTAAAAATGTTGTAATAAAAACAAACTTTTTACAAAATAAAAACTCTAAATATTTACAATTTTAATAAATAAAAAATTCTTTTGCTCTCTTTGCGACCTTTGCTTTCTTTGCGGGCTTTGCGTT
>JBHELA010000451.1:0-17603 GCA_041859005.1 Ignavibacteria bacterium | reverse complement strand
TTATATTCCTGAACCCTGACGTGAGACCAATGAATAAGGCATGGTACACGGGATTCCTTACAAGACATCAGATGGAACATGAACATGCTCGCGAACTCGATGAAATTGAAGCAGCAAGAAGAGAAGAATCAGGTAGTTGATAGTTGATCCGCCACGGCGGATGCTGGAGAACGCATAGTTTATAGTTGTAAATCAATTTAAATGTAGTAAGTTTAAACAACAAGCTTATGGACGAAAATAAGGAAGTAAACAAAGACGAGGACACAGTTGTAATGAAGAAGAAACGATTCTTCAGCAAGGTGACGGGTTTCAGAAGATTTCTTCTGTTTTCCGGTATTTACTTTTTTATTTTTGTTGTGTTCTTTGCGGTGTCCGCAGAATATACATCAAGACCTTCATTCTGTCCAACCTGTCATTACATGGAGCCGTTTTATAACAGCTGGAAATCTTCCTCACACAGCAACGTTCAGTGTGTTGAATGCCACTTCGAACCGGGACTTCAGGGTACGATAAAAGGAAAGTTAAATGGTCTGGTTCAGATCGTTAGTTATGTATCAACTTCTTACAAGAAAAGAAAACCATGGGCTGATATTCCCGATAATACTTGCTCGCGTTCTGATTGTCACGCCAAACAGAATATTCAGGATACTACCTACGAAACGAAGGGAATATTGTTCAACCACAAGCACCATCTCTCGGAGCTCCGCAGAGGTAAAAAACTTAAATGTACAAGCTGTCATGGGCAGATAGTGCAGGGTTCGCATATGCAGGTTACTTATGAGACCTGTTTTAACTGCCACTTCCACAAATCAGATGACCCTGAACACAAATTCGACAAGCTTGCTGACTGTAAAACTTGCCATGAGCTTGAGAATAAAACAAAAGAACAGCTTGCTTCGATGCGGTACAATCATACTACGGTTGTTGAAACCAAGATTGAATGTTCAAGCTGTCACACAAATGTTATAAAAGGCAAAGGAGAAGTTGGTAAGGATAGATGTTTCCAGTGCCACTTTGAAGATAACAAGCTGGATAAATATTCCGATACTGAGTTCATGCACAGCACACATATTGCAAAACACAGCATGAGCTGCGGATACTGCCATTCGCCTATAAAACACAAAGTAGAAAAAATGGACGTTAGTACTCCTCCCGATTGCCAGTCATGCCATTCGGGCGCTCACTCATCTATGGTCAGCTTATATGCGGGCGAAAAAGGATTTAACACTGAGCCTTCTCCGAGCTCGATGTATTTAAGCGGTATAGACTGCAAAGGGTGTCACATTCTTCACGAAACAACCAGCAAGAATGTTAATGTTGATAAATCCCGGCAGGATGCCTGCGATAAATGTCATGGTAAAGGTTACGGAAAACTGATAAAACAATGGGAAGCTTCTTCATTAAAAAGACTTGCGGTTATTAAGTCAATCTATAATACTGCAAATACTAGAGTAAAAAATTCCTCAAGCAGCAGAAAGAATGAAGCATTGTTAAAACTTGATGAAGCTATGCATAATATAAAAACCGTTGATGTTGGAAAGAGTGTTCATAACATACAGTTTGCGGACAAGCTTCTCGTAGGAAGTTACGGAATTATGAAAGAAGCATTGCAGATTGTCGGTTCAGCAAAGCAGCTTCCTGAATTTAAAGCAAGTACAGAATATGTTCCTAATGAATGTTATAACTGCCATGGAGGTATTCAGGAAGTAAAAGTAAATGCTTTCGGTAAAACATTCTCTCATAATACACACATTGTAAAGCAAAGACTGCAATGCGACAGATGTCATTCTAACTCCAAGAAACACGGGGAATTGATTATAAACCAAAACTCTTGCAATACGTGTCATCATAATAATGCAAAGAACAATGAATCCTGCGGCAACTGTCACAGTATTCAGGTACAGACTTACAATGGAACACTTAACGGAAAAAAAGAACCTGATATAATGAAACAGGCAGGAGTAGGTTGTACGGATTGCCATCTTGAAAAAGGAAATATCTACAAGCCTGACGATAAAAACTGTGCCAAATGCCATGATGCTGAATACTCGAAAATGATGGCTGAATGGAAGACTGATGTTAATAAATCAGTGGGAACACTAAGGGAAATCATTAGTAAAATAAACATGGATAACGATGCTGAAGTTATTGAGGCAAAGAACTTAATTAATAAGATTTCCGCTTACCGGAGCCTGTATGTTCACAATTATGGATTGATATCAGACTTGCTGAGTCAGAAGAAAAAAGCATTGGAAAAATACGCAAAATAATATTGATTTTGATTTACCTAATAAATATTTATATTTATAAACTTAACTAAACCAAACAATTATGAAAAGAAAAATTTTCATTACTGTTAGTGTGACGTTATTTGTTGGATTATTCTTGTTTTCATTTTCAACTTATGTTCCGTCGCACGAAACAGGTTCGTTTAAGTACGTTGGTGCAGTAAAATGCGCAGGAGCTTGCCACAAATCTGATGCCCAGGGCAAACAGCTTGATGTATGGCAGAACTCCGGTCACGCTAATGCGTGGAAGACTCTCGAAACCCCTGAAGCAGATAAAATTGCAAAGGACAAAGGTTTTGATACAAAAGCAGTCGAAACACCTGCTTGTGTTAAATGTCATGTACTCGGTAAAGATCTTGACCCCGCTGAGTTTACTGAATCATTTGACAAAACACAGGGTGTACAGTGTGAAAGCTGTCATGGTCCTGGTTCAGAGTACAAAGCAATGTCAATCATGAAGGACAAACAGAAAGCCATCGAAAACGGACTGGTTGTTGCAGAAGGTGAAGCTGCTTGTACAGGATGCCACAACGACGCAAGCCCTACTTTCAAGGGATTTAACTATTCTGAAATGTGGGCAAAGATTCAGCACAAAAAACCTTAAGTTTTAGATTTTTTACTTCAGAACTGGTCATAATTTATCATGACCAGTTCTGTATTTAATTTTTAGAGAGGAATTTTTTAAAAATTTACTTCAAACTATGAGGAAGTTTACAGTTTTTACGTTTGTTTTGTTTTTTGCAGTATTGGCTTCCGGATATACTCAGACATTGAATCTAAGATTTAATAACGCTTTTTACACATGGAAACGCGTTGATTCCCTTACCGGCTCCAATACAGATGCAACTTACACAACTCACCTCAAAGGTTATCAGAACCTGGCATTCGACCTGAATTTCGGAAAATGGACTTTAAGTTCATTCGTTCAGACTGATGAGGATGTTATTAACAAGATAGACAGGGGATTTTCATTCAGGTTTTATGACGTTTACCTGAAAGGTAATAATCTGTTCAATGTCCTCGACCTTAAACTTGGCAGACAGTACGTAACTGCCGGTTCGGGAAGGGGAACGATAGACGGAGCACATTTCAAGCTGAAACTTGGCGACAGAAAACAGTATCAGTTTATAGGTTATGGCGGTTATCTTACTCCGCTTGCGTACGATTTTCAAGGATATAAACAACTGAAGGATAATTTTCTTGCCGGCGGACAATTCCTTTACTACGGCGTGAAAGACCTTTCTGTCGGGCTTAGTTACGCAATGAAGAGAAGAGGAATGGATCCTTACTATACAATCCGTCCCGACGAACTCTTTAACCCAAAGGTTGTTTATATTGAGACCGAATCAAAATCCGAACAGATTGCCGGTGCTGATGTCTCATACAGAATCAATAAGAAGCATAACGTTTACGGACGTGCTTATTATGATATAAACATGAAGAAGCTTTATAAAGCCGAAATAAACGGAAACTTCGCACTTACGGATAAAATTAAGCTTTCAGCGGGATATTATTACAAGCAGCCTCAGTTAAGTTATAATACAATTTTCTGGGTGTTCAATTACAAAAAATACCAGGAAGTCGAAGCAGGCATTGATTATACTGCAAAAATATTCGGGACTGATGCGAATGTTTACGGCAGGTTCGGCGGTGTCTTTTATGAATCCGATAACTCATTGAAGTTTCAGCTCGGTATTTCCAATCCGTGGTACGGACTCGGCATCATAAAGTACACGGGCTATGCGGGAGAATCGGAAGGTGCTTTCGGGTATTTCAATCATGACCTTTATAAGAATCAAATTGTGCTGACCTCAAACCTGAACTATACAAGATATAATCTTGGAAACTATAATTCAGATAAGGTTGACGTATTCGGCGGTTCTCTTGGACTTACTTACAGACCTGTAAATCATTTTTCCATCGATGCACAGGGGCAGTTTATGACGAACGAAATCTATAAGTTTGATACAAGGTTCCTGCTTGGGTTCAATCTCTGGCTCTTTACGAATTTTAACAAATAAACATAAGCATAAGATTATGAATTTAAAAAAGTTTTATATCGTATTTCTAACATGTGCATTTTTATTCATTTCGCTCACTGCTTATGTTTCAAAGAATAAGAGTTTAACAAAGGTATTCGGTGAATCCGAAATTGTTAAAGTGAGCGCCCAGAGCAATAAAGATGTAATTAAGTTTAACCACCAGCTTCACGCATCGAAGGATATAGGTTTAGTGTGCAAGGATTGCCACAAGGCTGCCTATGAATCAGGAAGGGTGACAGACAATCTCAACCCTAATCATGATAACTGTGTTGCGTGCCACGATGTCAAAAATGATAAAGAATGCAAGCTCTGCCATTACGACGGTGTTTTCAAGAAACTCGGTTCTGCTCCAAAAGAACTTGTATTCGCACATAAAAGACATGCTGCACAAAAGATGAATTGTGATTATTGCCATGTTGGTATTGAAAGCGTTAAGTATGCAAGCGATGCTCCGAACGGTGGATTTCCCAATATGGAAAACTGTTACACATGCCACGACAATAAACAGCAGACTAATTCATGCGAGGCCTGTCATACAAACCTGACAAACCTTAAGCCGATGGACCATATGAACTCAAATTTCCTGAACGAGCACAGGATAATTTATGACGCATCCTCAAATACAGCGTTAAATAACAACTGTATGATGTGTCATTCAAACTTCTTCTGCGAAAACTGCCACCAGCCGGTGAAGTATCAGGGAACGAATACACCTAAGAATTTCTATGCTCCGTATTATAACAAGGATCAGGTAACACGCACTGACAGGACATCACTGCAGAAACTAACAACTGCGCATGACCTAAACTATATTTACTCACACGGACTTGATGCACGGCAAAAATCGTTCGAGTGCAAAACCTGTCACGACCCTGTTGATTTCTGCGCTGCTTGCCACCAGAACGGCGGAAACCTTCCGACCGGTTTGATGCCAAAGAGCCATCTCGTAACGAACTTCACGACTTTCGGAGTCGGAACGGGAGGCGGGGTGCACGCAGACCTTGCAAAACGTGACATGGAGTCATGCGAAGCCTGTCACAGTGTTAATGGTGCTGACCCGACATGCATACAGTGTCATGTTGACAATGACGGCATAAAGGGTACAAATCCAAAAACACACGAATCAGGATTTATGAAAGATGATAAAGGTAACTGGCACAGTACAAAAGGCTCGGTATGTTATACCTGTCATTCTGATGCTAATGCCCGTCCTGACGGAATGTCCGGCGTCGGTTTCTGTGGTTACTGTCATACAAAACTTAAGTAAATAATAAAGATCATGAAAAAAATATTTATATTGTATTCATTAGTCCTGTTTGGGTTTATGGTATTCATCTATGGCTGCAGCGAGGTAAAGAAAGACCTTGCTGTTGCACCAACCCCGGAACTTCATCCGAGCGGATGGATTGACCCGTCTTCGTCAAATTTTCACGGTTCATGGTTTTCGAGTAATGACTGGAATCTGAATGGCTGCAAGTCCTGCCACGGAGGCGATTATAGCGGCGGTACTTCAGGAGTTTCCTGTAATACATGCCATACTGGCGGTCCCGAGGCATGCAATACTTGCCACGGAAATAACAACCATATTTACCCTCCTTTGGCTCTTAACGGTGCCTCTCAGAACACAGACAGAGGTGTCGGTTCACACGTGTCGCATTTGACGACAGATTCTACTGTTAGGATATCAAAAGTCGTACCGTGTAATGAATGCCATCTGCTTGTAAGTTCTTTTTCAGACCCTAACCATATCAAAAAGGACGGAAAGAATGCCGCAGGAGTTGTTTTCGGAACACTTGCAAATACTGTAACAGAAGGCATAACTCCAAATCCGCAATGGGACCAGAATCAGCAGACATGTTCGAGCGTTTACTGCCACGGTATGTTTAAGAACGGTAATAATAATGCCGCACCGGTATTTAATGACCCGTCATCTGTAGTCTGCGGTTCTTGCCACGGAAACGCAACGACAGGCAGTGCCTTGCCGGGCGGAACGCATCCGAACCTGTATCCGAGTATTACTCAGTGCTGGCTTTGCCACGGCGGAGTAATGAATTCAAACGGAACATTCAAAGATAGATCAAGACACGTAAATGGAATAGTTGATATTGGTATCAAATAAAATTCAGCATTTCTGATATTAACCCCGCTTATTCTGTTAAGCGGGGTTTCTTAAAAACTGCTTAGGAACAGTCTAAAATCACACATTAGGGGAATAAATTAAAGGTTTTTAGAGAATCTTAAATTGTAACTTATTTATTATTTATAGTGTTATTATTTACAGAAATTAACGTACTTTTTAACTATATTTGCAAAATTAAAATTTAACATAAACTAATACATAAAAATGAAAAAACTACTTTTATTGTCAATATTTGCACTTCTTATAGCCGGATGTACAAAAATGGAGGAAAAGAAACCCGGTATGGATAACAGTAAAAATACTTCTCAAAATCAACAGGGTAATAATCAGGATCCGCATTCACAAATGCCTCCAAACCATCCTGATATTAACCAGAATTCACAGGGTAATATGACTGATGCGGCGGGCGATGATGCTCAGGATCCTAAAGCCGATGAACTTTCAAAAGGTGCCTATGATTTTGAAAATAATTTCAAAAAGGACAATAATTTAAAGAAAGATCTTATTACAAAACATATGACTGCAGGAAACTATTTAATGTTTGAAGCAAACCTGAGTCCGAAAAAGAAATATAAACCCGCTTTAAAGCATTACCGCAGAGTCCTTGAGCTTGACCCGTCGAATGCAGAAGCTCAGAGGAATAAAGCACAGATTGAAGAGATTTACACAAGCATGGGAAGACCGATTCCTCAGGATTAAAATTTATCTATGAATAATATTTATAAGTATAGCGTTTTTGTATTAATATCTCTAGTATTAGTAGGAACATTTGTTGTACCGATTCCGACTATTCCGGGATTGTACGACAAAGCAAGAATTATTTATCTGCATGTTCCGCTTTCATGGATAGCGGTTGTTTCATTTTTATTATCGATGATAAACTCCGTTCAGTACCTGAGAAAACGTGACCTTGTTTATGATATACGTTCGCATTCTGCTGCTGAAGTGGGGTTTCTATTTACGATACTCGCAACCGTAACGGGTGCATTATGGGCAAAATTCAACTGGGGAACGTTCTGGAACTGGGACCCGCGGCAGACATCCATATTTATTCTCCTTCTGATTTACGGTGCTTATTTTGCTCTTCGTTCCGCAATAGATAATTACGAGCAGAAAGCAAAGCTTGCGTCAGTCTATGCCATTATCGCTTTTGTAACGGTGCCGTTCTTTATTTTTATAATGCCGCGAATCGTTGAATCGCTTCATCCTGCGGATACAATCGTTGATTCTCAGGGAAAGATATCGATGAATCCTGTTATGTTTTCCATTTTCATGTTTTCGCTTTTCAGTTTTACACTCCTGTTTTTCTGGATACTGAACGTTAAAATCCGTATGGAAAAACTGAAATTACAAAGAATTCAAAATATTAATAATTAATATCATGTACGATTTTTTAGAGCAGAACGCAATGTACTTAGTCCTTATTATAGCTCTTGTTACCTGGGCAGGACTTTTCATTTACTTATTTTCAATCGACAGAAATTTAAAGAAACTCGAAGGAGCAGAAAATGACAGGCAAAATTAAAATTATAATTGCTTCACTTATCGTAATCATTTTCGTTGTCGTGGGATTCTATTCTTTCATGGACAACAAGATAGAATATGCTTCTTTCAAAGAAGCGCAGAAGAAGATGAAAATGGTCGAAGTGAAGGGAGTCTGGCAGCAGAACAAAGAAACAAAATACGACTCCGATAAAGGCACATTCTCTTTCTACATGAAAGACGACGACAGCACTGAAATGAAGGTTGTACTTGACGGTGCTAAACCGAATAATTTCGACATCGCCACAATGGTCGTCGCAAAAGGTAAAGTTAAGGATGATGTTTTTTACGCAAAGGAAATATTGACAAAATGTCCTTCAAAGTATGAAGGCAAAGGTGAGGACGTGATGAAGTCCTCGAATCAGTAATTAAATTAAATCACCATGGTTGGTAAACTTCTTATTTATACTGCTTTTATAGCATCTGTTGTTTCTATTATCGGTTTCTTTCTTGCTCATAACGGGAAAGAGAATTTCCTGAAGATGGGAAGAATATTTTTTCACATTACAGCTATCGGAATCATAACAGCATCTTTATACCTGCTGTATAATATATTAACTCATAATTTCCAGTTTTCGTACATCTGGGAACAAAGCTCAACCGATTTGCAGCTTCCTCTTCTTGTCTCAACTTTCTGGGCAGGACAGGAAGGCAGCTTTATGTTATGGGGGCTTTTGACAGCCGTAATAGGCGTCTTTCTTCTGAACTATGTTTCAAAAGGGGAAAGAATGGAACCGCAGGTAATGTCGATGTTCACGCTGGTTCTCAGCTTTATAACCTTAATACTGATACTAAAATCACCATTCCATTATCTATGGGAATCGTTTCCGAAGGAAGTTGATTACGGATTCATGCCTCCCGAAGGACGCGGACTTAATCCTCTTCTTCAGAATTTCTGGATGGCAATTCATCCGCCTACTCTTTTCATAGGGTTTGCGGCTTTGACCGTTCCTTTTGCTTTTGCGATGGGTGCGCTTCTCAAGAATGATTTCGACAGCTGGTCATCGTTTTCCGTGCCGTGGATTCTTTTTGCGGGCGGTGTACTCGGTCTTGGTATTATGATGGGCGGTTACTGGGCGTACAGTATTCTCGGATGGGGCGGTTACTGGGCATGGGACCCTGTTGAAAACTCATCGCTTATTCCGTGGATTATAAATGTTGCAAGTCTTCATACAATAATAGCACAAAGGAAAACAGGCGGCTACAAGAAAACTAATCTGCTTCTCAGCATTCTTGCATTTCTGCTCGTGCTTTATTCCACGTTTTTGACCAGAAGCGGAATACTCGGAGATTCATCCGTTCACTCGTTCGTTGACCCGGGTGCGGAAGTTTATCTTGCACTCGTCGTTTTCATTTCTTCATTTACACTTATCTCACTTGGCATGATACTCTTCCGCTGGAAGAGCCTTAAGGATATAAGAATTGAAAGTTCAAAACTGATGACTAAAGAATCGTTCCTTTTTATAGGGGCATTGTTACTTTGCGCATCAGCACTCGTTATATTCGTCGGCACAAGTCTTCCTATAGTATCGCAGTCAAAGGTTGATCAGACTTTTTATAACAACATGAATCTGCCGGTTGCAATCTTTCTGATGTTTACGATGGGTATAAGTCTTTACATAGAATGGAAAGATACCGAGATGAGCAAGTTCTGGAAGAACATGTTACTTCCTGTTGCGTTTTCGGTTATTACACTCATTGTACTTATTATAATCGGTTTAACAGACCCTTTATACATAATCTTTGCATTCGTTTCTTTGATTGCTTTTTATGTTAACGCAAGGTTTGCAATACGCATAATAAAAAGCGGTACTATGAATTTCGGAGGAATGTTTGCGCATATAGGTATTGCACTTTTCTTCCTCGGAGTTATAGGTTCCGCACGCTACAGTCAGGATGTTGACATCTCTCTCGAAGAGGGGAAGACTCAGGAAGCATTCGGCTATCAGTTTACATACGTGGGTGCAACCACATTCATGGACCCGAATAATAAAAGAGATACAATGTACGCCTTCAACATAAAGGTTGAAAAAGATAACAAAGAAATGACGATGAGACCCGTCATGTTTTACAGCAAGTTCTCGCAGGGTGTAATGAAAAGTCCTGATATAGCATACTTCTCATACAAGGATTTATACATATCACCTATGAGTCTTGAGGAGCCAAATCCTTATCCGAAAGAATCGATGTACGACCTGAAAAAAGGTGCTAAGACAAAGGTCAATGAACTTGAAGTCGAGTTTGTGGATTTTGATTTTGGCAATATGCAAAAGGGCGGAAAGGAAATGGGTTCCGGTAATTACACTCTCGGAGCGATTATAAAAATTACGGACGGTGCAAAAACGGAAACACTTAATGTTAAGACAAAGTTTGTTGACGGTGCACCTCAGCCGAATCCTGTTATGATGGAAGGCAGCAAAAAATATGCATTCTACTTCTTAAACATGTCAGTACGCGGTGAAGAAGAGGGCGGAACAACAGCATTATTTTCAATCATGAATGCTGAAACAGCGCCTCAACAGCAAGCGGGTGAAACTCTTGTGGTTAACGCAGCGATTAAACCGTTTATTAGTGTTTTATGGACAGGTATATTAATTCTCTTTGCAGGATTCATAGTCTCAATCGTGAGAAGAAGAAAAGAACTGCTTGTCAAATATCCCGGAAAACATGAAGAGCATTACACGGAAAACAACAGCAAACAAAAGAACAAGAAGAAATAATTTAAAACAATAATCGTTTTACAAAAGCCCCCGCTTACACCGGGGGCTTTTTATTTTACTAATCTGTATCGTTTCAGAAAGATGAATCATATAATGCATCCTCACTTAATAAATTGCAGTGTTACTTACGCATAAATATCTTAATTTTATGTTATATTTAATCAAAATATGTTCAATTATTGAGAAAACTGACTCACGGCGAAATAAAATCTGTAAGAAAAGATTTAACTAATATCAAAGAGTTCAGGCGCAATCCCATTTATCTGCTTTGCGACAGCATCCGCAGTATTTTTAATGTCGGCGCTGTTTTCAGGGCTTCTGACGGTGCATTTATTGAGAAGATTTTTCTTACGGGATATTCTCCATATCCGCCCCGCAAAGAAATTGAAAAGGTTGCGCTGGGCGCTACTCTAAGCGTGCCGTGGGAATACGTAAAAGACCCTCTCGACGTTGTTAAACGACTTAAAGACGAGCACATAAAAATTGCCGCTCTCGAACTTACGGATAAACCGCGAATGATATGGGATTTGAAGAAGGAAGATTTTCCGTTGTGCCTGATTCTCGGTAATGAAATAACGGGCGTATCAAAAGAGCTTATAGACGAATCGGATTTTTCCGTTGAACTGCCCATGCTCGGCATAAAGCAGTCGCTGAATGTTTCAGTCGCGACGGGTATTGCTCTGTATGAAATGGTACGTATATTAAACTATAGTTAAGCATTTGGAAACACGCATCATAAATAGCGTTGAACTTGCAGCGGAGGAAATCCTGAATGGGAACGTTGTTGCTCTCCCGACCGAGACTGTTTACGGGCTTGGAGCGGACGCACTTAACGAAGACGCCGTTCTGAAGATTTACGAGACGAAGAAACGCCCCGATTTCAACCCGCTAATCGTTCATGTTTCCGATATTTCCGAATTTGAAAAGTATGCAGAAAATATTCATCCCGACGTTTACAGGCTTGCTGATTTCTTTTCTCCCGGACCGATTACTTTTATACTGAAAAAGAAAAGCATCATACCCGATATTGTAACCGCAGGGCTCGATACCGTTGCACTCCGAGTACCGTATCACGAACTCTTTAAGTTTGTCCTGAAGCTCACTAAAACACCGATAGCCGCTCCGTCTGCGAATATGTTCGGAAGAATTTCTCCTACTGCCGCTGCCGAGGTGATGAAAGAATTAAAAGGCAAGATAAATTATATACTCGACGGTGGGAAATCCACTGTCGGTATAGAATCAACCGTCGTTAGCTTTGAAGGCGGACGCGTTACAATACTGAGGCACGGTTACATAACGAAAGAAGACGTAGAAAAAGTAATTGGCAGAAAGGTATTTGAGTTCAATGAGTCTGAGGCTGATAATAAAATTACATCGCCCGGACTTCTTAAGAGCCACTATGCACCGCTTACTCCGCTTTATCTTGCTGAGCATACGTTCGATTTAAAGCGGCTTATCGACGAGCTTGACGACGAGAAAATTGAAGGACTCGAAAAAGATTCAATCGGCATAATGGACTTCAGCATTTACGACGGCTTCAGAGAGCTTTCAAAGAACCTGTTCTCCGATCTGCGGAACATTGATGAGAGGCATTATAAGATGATATTCGCTTCTAAAGTAAAGAATGTAAAGCTCGGACGCGCCATAAATGACAGGCTCGAAAAAGCCTCCGTCGGTACAATCAGATACGACGGAAAGAAAATAATTTTTAAAGATAAATAAGTCTCACAATACATGAAAAAGTTTTTTATAGTTCTTGTTTCATTAGCATCAATAGCCGTTTCTGCGTCTTTCGTGAAGGCACAGAACGAACATATATTTCTTATCGATAATTCGGGCAGTATGTCGGGATATTACAGAGAGGCAAACAGCGCCTTTAAGATATTCTGCAAGGCAATGATAAAGAATGCGGTTAAGCAGGATGATTATGCAAGCGTTTATCTGTTCACAAAGACAGACTCAAAACGTGCGCTTACTTCTCCCAAGAACATATTCAGCGGAAGCGGTAAAGAGCTTGCTGTTGACCAGCTTACTGATAAGCTAACGCTTATGCGCGCCAACGACGGCGGGTTCGGAACTACTGACCTTATTGAGGCACTCGATAAATCAATCGAAAAAATCAAGGGGCAGAGTGCGGTAATCTGGCTAATTACCGATAACATTAACGATAACAGCGGAAGCGGCGATTCCTCTTACTTCAACACGCTCGAATATTATAAGCGTCTTCGCAATGACGAAAATATACGCAAGGTTCTGCTCTATCCAATTCCGGAAAAGATTGTTGAAGCGGGTTATGAGTCGAACGGATACGTTGTTTATGGAATTGTTTATTCAAAGAATGAGCTTTTCCAGACACAGCTTGAAGGGTACGATAAACTCATACGCGGCATCGGAATCAAGCAGAAACCCATTACTCTTAAACCGATAGATATCGGTACTATTGTACTCGTTCCGAAAGTAACGCAGAGCAAGATTGTCCCTGGAAAACTTTTCTACGACGGCAAGGTTCTACGCGGGTTTGACTTTCAGGAAAGCGAGAAAATAAAGGAAACATTCAGCGACCTATCGCTTAAATCAAACCTCTTTCCTTACATTATAAGAAGCGCCAAGCTCAGCGTAAAGCTTGATGATTTCAAGTCGTCCGATTATTCCGTGAAGACGCTCGGAACGCAGACTATCACGCCTTCGACTGTCAGCAACGTCTCGCCGGAGGGAGAAGTAAAAGGATTTTCAGTACTCTTCGATATGCCCGAAATATCTCCTAATTTTTCTTTCAATACTATATTCAAAGAAGATTTCACCGTAGGCGGCAATCTTGTGCTTGAAGTTACGAACGTTGATATACTCCTCGACGAGAATTACATAAACAGTTTTAAACAGCTCTTTGCGCTTCAGACAATCCCCGAAATATTTAAGCCAGTTCTCAAAGACAAAAAGATACTGACCTACATACCGCTTGAAATACGCATTAAATACGGAGCGTGGAGACTTTTCGTGCTGATTGGTTTAATAATTCTTCTTGCGGCTCTTTTATTAATACCTGCAATTCTTCTGCTGAAGAAGAAATGCTTTACGATATCCGTTAACGACAGGGAAGAGCAGTCGTTGTGCCTTAACTCGCTTAAGTCTTACGATATATATTCCGAAGATTCCGTTAATCTTGGTGCGCTGAAGAAATCCATCGGCGGTGCAATCAGGTTCTCTTACTCGAAGTTTACAACGTCGCCCGGGAAAATAATTACACTCGTTGAAGGGCTGCCCGTTACGGTAGAAACTGAAGACGATAATTTCAGAAAGAGTTCATACACGCTGACACTTAAGAAATCGACAAACGTATCACCTGCGGATGATTCGGAAATCTCACAGTATCATTAAATATTTACGGGAAGATTATTGATAAAGCAAAAGATAATATTATTTTTATTCATAATATCAGCTTTTGCTTTTACAGGGGAACTCCGTTCACAGCAGGATCCGAACTATAAAGAACTTAAGCTTAAAATAACATTCACCGATACACTCCTCACGACTAACGAAACGTTTGTCGTCCCCGGCACTGACGTAATTATACTTGACAATAAAACGCTGACAAGATACTCCGACTACGTTTTTGATTACAGGAACGGATTTATTACAATCTCAAAAGATTTGTTTGAAAAGTATTCTTTCGATACACTCAGAATCTATGACGTGTACGTACGTTACGACGTATTTCCGTACAACATAAAAAGCGAGTATTCCATTTTCGATTTGAAGATTGAAACCGATACACTCACGGGCGATACGATGCAGATAGCAACACAGACTCAGGATTTCATTGAGAATATATTTGAGGGCACCGACCTGCAAAGAACGGGAAGTTTATTCCGCGGGTTTACGCTTGGCACGAACAAAGACCTTTCGCTTAATTCGGGATTCAGGCTTCAGTTAAACGGAAAGCTTTCGAGCGATATAGAAATAAACGCAGCCCTTAACGACGAAAGCACTCCCATCCAGCCCGAGGGAAACACTCTGAAACTTCAGGAACTTGATAAAGTTTACATAGAAATTAAAAGCAGTAACCTCGGTGCAACACTCGGAGATATAGACGTAAAACTTCATAACTCTGAATTCCTGAACTTAAACCGCAAGATACAGGGCGCAAAAGGGTTCGGCGAGTTTGAATTCGGAAACTTTCTTGTAACGGGTGCAATCTCCCGCGGAAAGTACAACAGCAATACTTTCAACGGAATTGACGGTGTGCAGGGACCTTACAGGCTGAGCGGTGCAACGAATGAAATAAATATACTCGTTCTTTCGGGAACGGAAAGAGTTTACATCGACGGACTGCTTATGACGCGGGGCGAGCAGGCTGATTACGTGATTGATTACGGACTCGGACAGATTACATTTACGAACAAACGCATCATAAACAACGCATCGCGCGTCGTTGTTGAGTTTGAGTATTCCGACAGGAAATACAGCCGCTCACTTATAGTAGCTAACAGCGGGTACAAGCTCTTCGATAAAAAACTTACAATCGGCGTTTCATACCTGAATGAAACAGACAACGAAGATAAGACTATAGATTTCACGCTGAGCGATTCGGATAAAGTCATACTAAAAAATGCAGGCAGCGACAGGCTGAAAGCATCACGCTCGGGAGTTGTGTATGCGGGCTACGACTCTCTGAATAATCCCATCGGTGCATACGTAAAAGTTGATACGCTTATTAACGGCTCGGCATATACTTTCTACAGATTCAAACCCGGCGATTCTCTCGCAGTTTATCAAGTTACGTTTTCTTACGTAGGGGCGGGAAGCGGCGACTACAACAGCATCAGCACTTACCAGTACGATTTTGTTGGAATAGGACGCGGCTCTTACGCACCGATTTTATATTTGCCCGTGCCGACATCATACCAGATAGCGGGAATAACTCTCGACTATGCCGTAAACCGAACTCGGGATTTATACTTTAAGTTTGAGGGAGCATATTCTCTCTTCAATGCTAATAAGTTTGCTGAAGCAGACTCAAAGAACGGAGGCGCTGCATTCAACGGTGAAATAGGATTCAGAAAGGTTAAGTTTAACATGCTCGGAATTAATTTCGATAACATAACCGCATCCTATAAAGAAAGAATGATTGATAAAAAGTTTACAACACTCGACAGGATTAATTCAGTTGAATTTAACCGCAACTTCGACCTCTTCGATTCCACTACTGCGACAGAGCACTACCGCGACGCGAATCTGTTAATTGCACCGGGAAAAAACATGAAGATGGCAGGAAGCTTTGCACAGCTCATACGCGGCGATTTTTTCAATTCAACAAGGTTTACGGGCGGGCTCGAGTTTAACACGGCGGGCTCACCCGGTTTCGATAAGTACCTGCCCGTAGTAAAGTACAGCTTAGAAAATATCTCAAGCAGAAACGATAACATAAGCCGCTCGGGAAACTGGTTTAAGCAGACTGCCTTAGTAGGTTACAAGAAATTCTTCGGCGACGAAACAAAACTCAGTTACATGGAAATCTCTGCAGGCTTGAACAACGAAAACAGAAAATCTTCAATCAGCACTATGACTATTGGCGACAGCCTTCTATACGACAGCTTCAGGTTCCTTGAAATTGCTCCGCGAATTTCATTCAATAACATACTTAAGTTTAATTTTTTTGCAGAGTTCAGCTACAGGGATGACGACGTACCGACAGGAGGAAATCTTGTCTCATTCTCAAGAGCGTTTACTCAGAGGTACGGACTGCTTTATCAGGGTGTGCAGTGGTTTTATGCAGACATGGATTTCGCAATCAGGGACAGGAACTATTCGAGTGTTGCCATGGGACAGGGTAATGAAGATAATAAGTCCGTGCTCGTGAATTCAAGGCTCCGCTTTACGCCTATAAACAGTGCCGTTACAGCCGACGTGCTTTATTCCGTTACGAGCGAGCGCACGGCTAAGATACAGAAACTTTACGTGCTTGTGCCTGTCGGACAGGGAAATTATATTTATCTTGGCGACCTTAACAACAACGGCATACAGGATGAAAACGAATTTCAACTCACGAACTTTGACGGCAACTACATAAAACTGAACATACCGACCGACCAGTTCTTTCCCACTGTTGACCTTAAAACATCTTTCAGGGTAACGCTTAAACCATCACGTTACTTTTTGTCTTCAGGGCAGGGAATTCTTGCGGACGTTTACAATAACTTTTCAGCTGAAACATACATACGAATTGATGAGCGCAGCAAGGATCCGAATACAGACAATATATATTTCATGAGGCTGAATACATTCCTGAACGATTCGAACACACTCGCGGGAGCACAGCTTTTACAGCAGGACGTGTATCTGTTCGAGAACAACCCGTCATATTCATTTCGTTTCCGTTATCAGCAGCTCACAAACTTCAGCCAGTACAGCAGCGGCAACGAAAGAGCACTTAGCATACAGCGTTCAATCCGTGCAAGACTTGGACTTACATCTGACATAACGGCACAGCTCGACTACGTGATTAAAACAGACAGAAACACGGCACCCGTAAATTCTGTCCGGAACAGAAATATTTCAGGTTACAACATTAACACCGACCTTGCATACAGGCCCATACCGAGTATTGAAAGCGGGTTTCAGTTCAATTACACAAAATCGGAAGATACATATCCTGTTAAACCTATGACTGCAAACATCAACCAGCAGATACTCCGCTTCGTGTATTCATTCACGTCACTCGGAAGACTGCGTCTCGAAGTAGAGCGAGACGAAGTAATACTCAACACAAGCGACACAAATTTCCCATACGAGCTGACCTCGGGCAGACCCGCGGGCAAAAGCTATTACTGGCGCGGCGTATTCGACTACAGCATCAGCAAAAACCTACAGGCAA